>JACRCT010000324.1 GCA_016218885.1 Deltaproteobacteria bacterium
TCGGCGCGATCCGCGCCAAGGACGGGGTCTTCTTCGTCACCGGCAACCACGAGTACTACAGCGGGCTGTCCAGCTGGCTCTCGGCGCTGCAAAGGATGGGCTGGCGGGTGCTGGCCAACGAGCACCAGGTCATTCACCGGGGCGGCGCGCGGCTGGTCATCGCGGGAGTGAACGATCACGACTCCCAAGACTCGAGCCCGGCGCAGGCCCTCGAGGGGGCGCCGGCGGGCGCACCGCGCGTGCTGCTCGCCCACCAGCCGCGCAGCGCTTTCCAGGCGGGCGGGCTCGGCGTGGATCTGCAGCTTTCGGGGCACACCCACGGGGGGCAGTTCTTCCCCTGGAAGTACTTCGTGCGCCTGCAGCAGCCGGTCCTGGCCGGGTTGGCAGTGGTGGGCGGCGTGCGCGTCTACACGCATCGCGGCACGGGCTACTGGGGTCCCCCGCTGCGCCTCGGCGCTCCGCCGGAGATCGCGGTGCTCGAGCTGGTGTGCGAGCAGCTCGTCGACGACGCTTGATGTTCCTCGAGCAGGCGTGAACCAGCTGGGTTAGGAAGAGGCCCATGGACCACACCGGAACGCCCTTCGAAGGCACGATGATGGAGGCGCTCGACATGGAGATGGTCGAGGCGCGTCCCGACCGCGTGGTGATGCGCCTGCCAGTGGGGCCGAAGGTGCGCCAACCCTATGGCGTGCTTCACGGCGGGGCGTCGGTGGTGCTCGCGGAGTCGGCGGCCAGCTTCGGCACCGCCCTGAACATCGACCCCAAGACGCAGTGGGCGGTGGGGATGGAGATCAACGCCAATCACCTGCGCTCGGTCCGCGGCGGCTCGGTCACCGCCGAGGCCACCCCCATCCACAAGGGTCGCAGCTCGATGGTCTGGGACATCCGCATCCGCGACGACGCAGGCAGGCTGGTCTGCATCTCGCGCTGCACCGTGGCCATCGTGCCCCGGCGCGACGGATAGGCTCCGAGCCTGAACTTACGACTCATGACTCAAAACTCATGGCTGTAGTCAGCAGGGCTGGGAGCTGCACGCGGTGTATTCGGACAAGAGGCCCTGGAGCCCCAGCGGGCAGCAGTAGGGTCGGTAAGCCGGGCAATCACTGGCCGTGCTGCACAGCGTGTCGTCGAGGAATTCGCAGACATCCCCCACGGCGCAGGCGGCCTTTCTCGATTGGTTCATGCAGCAGGCATGTCCCGCGCAGCTGAGCGGCGAGTGGCAGGCGAAGGAGTGCCCGCAGCTGATTCCCCCGTCGGCACCCGGGCCGGCGATGGCAGCGCCGGCATCAGCGGGACCGGCATCGCCGGGATCTTCGAGGATGGCCCCGGCGTCGCCCGCGACCGCGGGCAAGCAGCCGGTGGTCTCAGTCGAGTTGAGGTGGAAGCAGCAGGACTGCATGTCGGCCTGACACGGGGTCTCGCCGCACGGCAGGGTGCCGACCGGATACTTGGGCTGCTCCTCGCAGCCGGCGGCGAGGAGGAGCAGCAGCGCCAAGAGGCTCGTTCGCATTCTGTTCGCTCCCAGTCGCGACGGGAAAGACGGTGTGGGCCAACCGCCCGGTAGTCTTCCCAGTTGCGCCGGGAAACTCAAGCCGCCGCCCAAATCCTCTCTGCCGCTCGCGCCCCCGGTCAGCTCGCCTTCTTCTCGAAGTACTGCAGGTCGACGAACAGCCCCGTCGCCACCAGCAGCGCCCGCTCCTGGTCAGTGAGCTCGGGCGAGGTGAAGCGCACCACGAAGCGGTCCTTGTCGGTGGCGGTAGAGCAGGGCGTTACAGGCAGGACAGTCGATCACTCGCTGCTCCCTTATCCGGCTGCCAGCAGGATGACCACCGCTCCCGCGAGCGAGCAGCCTCCCCCGACCATCCGTCGCACGCTCATGGGCTCGCGCAGCACGACCTTCGCCAGCACCAGGGTGAACAACACCGAGAGCTGGTTGAGCACCGAGGCGGTCGAGGCACTGGTGTACTTGACCCCACCCAGCCACAGCAGCATCGACACGTAGGTGCCCAAGAGCATCGCGGGCACGAGCTGGCGCCAGACGGGTTGAGGCAGGAAGACGCTGAAGATCTGCGAGCGGTCGGGGCGACGGAGCAGGACCCAGATCGCCAGCGAGAGCGAGCCCGCCCCCATGCGCGTGAAGGTCACCTCCACCAACTCCGAGCGGTCGAGCACTGGCTTGGCGATGACGACGCCTACGGCCATCAGGGCGATGGAGCTGACCCCGAGCAACACGCTCCCAAATTGGGTCCGTGCCACCGCCGCCGCCGCCTTCAGTCCCTCACCGGTGGTGGTCGCCGCGAGCAGCCCGCCCACGACCAGCGCAGTGCCCAGCGCGAATCCGGGGCCGAGGTGCTCGCCTAGAAAGAGCACCGACAGGATCGCCACCAGCGGCGCGTAGACGCAGTCGAGGATCGCCATCATCCCCGCACCGAGCCGGCGCAGCGCCTCCAGGAACAGGGTGTCGGCCACCGCCAGGCCGACCACCCCGCTCACGATCACTCGCACCCAATCTTCAGGCGAGCGCTCGGTGGGAAGGCCCGCTGCCTGCCCGGTGAGGGTCAAGCCAAGGAGGGTCAAACCCAGCAGCAGGAACGCCGCGCTGTTCTTGAACAGGTTGATGGCGTACGGAGACGCTTTCTCCGAGCGCTTGAACAGGATGACGCTGACACCCCAGGCGAGGGCGCAGCCGAGCGAGAGGGCTTCTCCGAGCACCCGCGCAGTGTACCCGCCAGCCGAGTTTGCGCCAGTGACGCCGTGGGTGGGGCGCTTGCGGGGGCTACGGGCACGGGACCTACGGGACTGATGGGACCGATTGGGTTTGGACGCGGGATTAAAGCGGCTATTGGCACGGCAGCCGGCCCTGCTCCCGGAACCAGCGCACGGTGTCGGCGACGGTCTCCTCCAGCGGCCTGGGTGAATACCCCAGCTCCCGGCTGGCCTTGTCGTGCCGGATGTCCCGGTGGCTGGTGCTCAGGGTGGTGATGGAATCGTGCGTGAACAGGGGCTGGGTGCCGGCGACTTTCGCCCACAGCGCGCCGAAGGGTATGCCCACCCTGGAGAGCCACACCGGGGACACGAAGCGCGGCACCTTCACCCCGGCGGCACGCCCCACCAACTGCGCCAGCTCGGCGAACGGCCGCCAGCGCCCACCCAGCAGGTATTTCTCCCCGGTGCGCCCACTCTTGGCCGCGGCGATCGCCCCCTGCGCCACGTCGCGCACGTCCACCCAGTCGAAGCCAGCGTCGATCAGGCCCGGTAGCTTTCGCTGGGCGAGCAGGAGGATCACCGTCCCCATCCGCGAGGGCTTGTAGTCGATGGGCCCCAGGATCGCGGTGGGGTTCACGATCA
>JACRCT010000338.1 GCA_016218885.1 Deltaproteobacteria bacterium
ACGGGCCCCAGTTCATGATGGGCGTCGAGTCGGTGTGACCCTCGACCGCGAAGGTGTACTTGGTCGAGTACGGGGCCAGGGTCTGCAGCATCGACCCCACCGCCTGCTCCAGGTCCGGCCGGATGGCCGCCTTGCCGGAGTCGAACACCAGCCCCGAGTTCAGCGAGACCTCCAGCCCGTCGGCGGAGACGGCGGTGCGCACCAGGTCCTGCAGCTGCCGCTTGGCAATCTGCTCGTCTATCTCCCTGCGGATGGACTCGAGGCTCGCCGGGCTGTCCGCCCCGGAGATGCTCTTGACGATCTGCTGCATGCGGCCCTTGCTCAGGTTGGAGGCGGTGAGCAGCACGACGAAGAAGAGCAGCAGGTTCGTGATCAGGTCCGCGTAGCTGAGCAGCCAGCCCTCTTCATGTCCCCGGGTGCGCCGTTGCATGGCTCATCCCCTCGCCTGCTCCCGGGGGAGGCTGCCCGCCCGGGAGACCAGCTCGTTCGCGCTCTTCTCGCAGCGCTCGAGGAACCCCAGCCGCTCGTCGAGCAGGCCGTTGAGGTAGTGGCCCACCGGTCCGGCCACGCCCGCGCCGAAGGCCACCCCGTAGAGCGTCGCGAGCAGGGCGAGCGACATGGCCGCGCCGATGTTGAGGTTGTCGGAGGTCATGTTGCGGAACATCTGGATCATGCCGGTGATGGTGCCCACCATGCCGAACGACGGGCCCAGCTTGGAGAGCATCTCCCAGTTGTTGATGGCCGGCTGCCAGAGGCTGATCTCCTCGTGCCGCAGCTCCAGGAAGACCTTGGCGCTGACGACCTCGGGGGCGCGGTTGAGCAGCAGGTCCACCAGCTGCCGCAGGGCGCTGAACCGGCTCTGCTCGGCCAGGGCGAGCGCCTGGCTGCGCTTGCCCTCGCGCCACAGGGCGCAGACCTGCTCGCGCTCGGCCTCCATCTCGGCGCTGGCGCGCCCGAACCTGCGCAGGCCCGGGACGAACTCCCTGAGGCAGAGCACGGTGCGCAGCGCCGTCGAGTGGCTGGAGCTGATGAGCACCGCCGCGCACGAGCCCGCCACCACCATCACCAGCGCGTGGAAGTCGAACGCGGAGATGACCTGGGAGTTGCCGCGATCGGCGAAGCCGAACCAGACGACGAAGGCCAACAGGATGAATCCGAAGATCTGCACGCGCTGCCTCCTGCTCTCGTTTCGGTTTCCGCCTCGGCCACCGGCCGCGAGGCGACTACTTCTTCTCTTTCTGCAGCTCCTCGAGCTTCTTGCGCACGTCGGGGTCGCTCTCCACCGCCTCCGCCTGCTCGTAGGTCTCTATGGCCTTGTCCCGCTCGCCCATCATCAGCAGCAGCGAGGCCTTGGCCCGCAGGAACTCGGGGTGGGACTTGTAGCGCTGCAGCACCGTCTCGCACCACTCGAGCGCCAGGGCGTAGTTGGCGCCGCGGATGGCGTCCTGCATGAGCGTGCGCGACCGGGTGATGCTCACCTCCGGCGCGTCCTCGTCGACGCGCAGGCCGCGCGACCGGTAGGCCTCGATGAGGGCGGTGTCCGCCTTGCTCGGGGGCGGCGGCACCACCAGCGTGGCGGGGATGGTCTTCACGTCCCCGCTCCCCGCGCCGTGCTCGATGACGATGCGCTGGCCGGTGGCGAGCATGGGCACGTCGACCTCGGTGATGAGGTTGCCGTCGTTCCACCGGACCTTCATCACCGTGGTCGACCCGAAGCCGAAGGGCCGCTTGAGGGTCCCCTCCTCCTTGAGCGCCGGGTTCTTCTGGGGCGCAGGCTCGAGCAGGTAGTAGGTGTAGTTGCGCGCCGCGCACGAGGCCAGCAGGGCCTGGAGCAGGACGGCGAGGAGGAGGAGGGGTCGGTTCATGGCAGGAAGGGCAGCGTAGAGATGTTCATGAGGGAGATGCCGAGCCCCACCCGTCCGTTGGTCGAGGCGGAGAAGGCGACGCCGTAGTTGGAGCTGCCGATGGGCACGCGGACCATGAAGACCGCGGTGATCATGGGGTCCACCAGCTCCGAGTCCGAGCCGGCGAGCGCCGCCACCAGCGCGGTGGGCAGGCTCAGCAGCAGCTTGCCGCCGACCATGATGTTCATCGCCTGCGGCACGACCCGGTAGTAGGCCCCGCCGACCCCCGCCACCGTGTCGAAGAGCGACACCGAGACCCCGGAGAGGTTGGCGTTGGTGTCGCCCCACTGGTCCGCGACGTCGAACGAGACGTGCTGGCCCGGGTACAGGGTGGCGTCCAGGAACGTGTGGGTGAGGCTGTCGCCCCGCGCCCTGCGGTCGAGCTCCCGGGCGAGCGCGAAGGTCCGGCGGGTGCGGGCGCGCTCCGTGAGCCTGGGGTCGAAGTTCTCGGCGAGGACGATGCGGCCGTTGGCCAGGTCGATCATCCGCAGGGTCACGCCGTCGGCGGTCTCGTCCAGCCAGATGGCGGTGCGCGCGGGGAGGGCGGTGCCGCGCGTCGCCTCGTCCATGCGGGTGATCTCCGCGGTGCCGGGCGAGGAGGAGACCTGCTCCATCTGGCCGTCGCCCACGTGCAACCGCGGCGTCGCGCAGGCCTCGCAGGAGCGCAGGCTCGGGGCGCCGAAGACGTGGACGAGCGCCGCCAGGGCCGCTGTCGGGTACCAGGCCTGCGAACCTTCGAACGCAGGGTTGACGCTGACCACGATGGCGGGCAGGAGGCTCTTCACCGGAGCCCCTCCGTCCTCCAGGCGGATGGCCAGGGTCTCCTCGAGCCTCGCGAGCGCGTCGCGCGTCGTCTCGCGCTGGCCGAGGGCGGCGGCCGGCAGGAGGAGCGTGCCCAGGGCCACGGCCGCGAGCGTGCAGGACCGGTGCGCTAGAAGCAAAACGACACCTCCGCTCCGACCGACTCGAACTGGATGAAGGCCAGGTCCAGGTAAGGGCCGATCGAGGACGAGTCCACGGCGGGGAGCGTCTCGAGGAACACCCCGACGCCGATGCGGTTCTTCACCCGCAGCTCGAGCCCGACCTGGAAGGTCCCGACCGTCACCTGGGGGTCGGCGCCCAGGGCCGCGGCGATCACGGTGTCGGCGCTGGGGACCTTGTTGTCGAACAGCAGCGCGCTCTGGCCGCGGATGGAGATGATGGAGGCGCCGGCGAAGGCGTACAGGTCCGGCTGGGTGAGCGAGGTGGTCGAGCCCGAGAGCAGGCGCGAGACGCGTCCCTGGGCCATCCAGCCCACGTGGAGCTGGGGC
>JACRCT010000021.1 GCA_016218885.1 Deltaproteobacteria bacterium
AACCCACCCATAGCCTGCACAGGCTCTGCAGCGAGGATCGCGGGTACTCGAAGTGGTAGGCCTGGCCACGGTCTCGCTCGGTGTCCGAGAGCAAGCCCGGGTGGTTGATCGAGGGTCGGGCGGCGCTGGTCACGAACAGGGAGTGCTCGCCGTAGCTCTTGAGGGGGACCTCCCCGACCAGCTCGATGCGCCGCACGCCCTTGGTGAGCAGGAGATCCGAGCGGTCCACCATCGGCGTGTGCGTGGCTCGGTGCTGGAGGAGCGCCGCGGCGTCGGCGGTGAAAGAGCGGGTCAGCGGTCCGTCGTCGACGAAGAAGTACAGGAACGAGTCCCGGGGCACTCCCCCTGCAGCTTCCACCGCCGCAGCGCCACGCGAGGATCCGTCGGCCGGCACGGCAGGACCGATGAAGTCGACGGTCACCAGAATGGTCAGCGAACGATTGGGCTTGAGCGCGTGCAGCGATACCGCCGAGAGCACCTCCGGGCTGACGCCCTGCTTCTTGAGCATGATGAGCCCGTCGGCGGAGGCGTCGCAGGCGCAGCGCCGCTCCTCGAGCATTTTCACGATCTGCTGTGGCTCGAACCCTGCCCTGCTGAGCTTGGCGACCTCCAGGTCAGTCAAGGGCAGCTGCTCGGAGCGCTGAAAGACCTTGGGAAGCTGGTCCGCGTTCCATTGCACGATATTGATGGTCTCGCTCTTCCCTGCCGGAAAGCGCGACGAGGCAACCGGCGCCGAGGGATAGGCCGCGCTCGAGGCCTGCGCTCCTGCGACGGACGACCAGAGAGTCATCGAGAGGGCGAGAAGGGTCGTTCTCATGGGATCAGAACCTGTAGCCAGTGGTCATGAAGATGCGATGCGATAGGGCTCGCTCTCCCACGTCGACGTCCGCGGCGTAGGTGAGGTCGAGGATGAGCTTGCTGCTCACGAGAAGGTCGAGGCCCGCCTGCGGGCTCACGGCGAAGCGGGGCTCATATCGCGCGTGGCCGTCATCCCGGTAGGGCACCAGGATGGTGCCGCCCTTGAGCCCGATGCTGATGCCGATGGGCTGGAGCGTCGTTCGCAGCCGCGGGCCGACCAGAAGATCGAGGCTCCGGTTCTGGAACAGGTAGCCCGCGGAGAGCTCGACCTGGAACCAGTCGTCCATCCAGTAGGCGAGGGTGGCCCCCAAGAGCACCGGAGGAGCACAGCTGCCCTTGGCGATGGAGGCGCCCCAGTTCACTGCCACCGAGACCTTGTCGGCACCCGGTCGGGAGTAGCCGCCCTTTCCATACTCGGAGCCCTCTGGGCCGTCGGTGCGACCACGGTCCTGGGCCAGTGCGGGCGCGCAGCAGCTCACCACCATGATGGCCGTCAACCAGCTCAATCGCTTCTCACGCGTCCCCGTCATGTTGGACCTCAATGATCCTCACGCTGTTTGCGAGTCCGAGCCACGACCGTCAGGGAGCGGACCTTCCCAGCGCCCAGGTTGGGGCCGACCGACCGCGGTTCCCGGAGAATCCGGTCGCTCACGCTCCCGGCTCGGATTCGAGTCGTCACGCTCGCGCCAGAATCTGGAAGGACCTTAGAACGACCCGCTCAAGGCCAAGGTGCCTCCGCCGTGGCTCGGAACGAACGTGATGCTCGCGAGCTGCGGGTTGCCCTTGGGAATGAGGACCGCGGACAGAATCGCAATCGCTGCGCCACCCACCATGAGCCCGGCGCCAGTGCCAACGAGAGTCCAGTTGGGCGGCGTCGCAGGAACGGCCGGGTCGTCCACCGTCCGAGTGCACTCCCAGGGGTTTCCTGTGGGCGAGGTGCACTGATAGTGCTCGAAATGCCAGCCGGCCGGAGTGCCCTCTTTGGCCTGGGCCTCTCCCGCGAAGACCAGGCCCAACCCGGTGAGGCCCACCGCCACGCCGGTGATGACGCCGACGGCCTTAAGCACCTTCGACGTGCCAGGGGAGATTCCCGAGACCTCGAACTTCTTGCGAATCTCCTTGTCGTCCGCCCAGCGCACGATGCCGGTAGCCAACTCCGAGGCGCTCATCGACATCTTGTAGTAGGTCATCTTGTCGCCGCCGCTGGCCTGGACGATCGCCGCCAGCGAGCCGGTCAGGATGTAGTCGGCGGCGATCTGCGTCCCCGGCCCCTTGGCCTGCTGCGGGTTGACGTAGCCCGACTGCTGGTACTCGTACTCCTGGGCCATCGCCATCCGGGTCCGCTCGTCGAAGAGCTCGAAGCGGCCACTCTTCACCAGCGCCACCTGGATCCTCTCCGCGAGCATGTCCGTGTCGATCCGCTCCTGGGTGCGGTTCGCGATCTTCCCCACCAGGAGGCGGGGAGGGGACTTGGCCGCCGCGAAGTACGGGGCGTTGGCGAGCGAGCTGGCCATCCGGTTGGCGATGAGCTGCAGGTCATTCTCGCTGAAGTGGTCCGACAGGATCTCGATGACCTCAGGATCTGCGTACTCGCCCCGGACCGTGCGCGTGGTTGCGCATCCGGTGAGGAGTAGGGTGCTGGCGGCCAAGGTGTACAGGGCACGTTGATTCATCAGCATCGCTCCATTTGCCTCTGGGCCACCTGTCGGCCCGCGTTCCTCTTGCCCATCAATTGGGTCGAGTCGGATCTTCCGTCACGTCATCTTGCAGGGGCGGTCCGAGGGCCGCCAGGGAGGGCCGGAACGATCTCTTGCGACGAGGCTACTGGCAAGTGCTGGGGAGACCGAACTCGCAGACTCCCGACGCGCAGTTGCAGTCGAACATGCAGGTTCCCCCGCTGCCGACATGGTTGGGCGGGCAGGAGAAGGTGCTGGTGGCGCAGCAGCCGTTCGTGCACTCCCGGTAGCTGTAGGGGGATCCGTCTCCGCAGGTGCAGGAGAGGCTCGGACAGTCGGACGACCCGGAGCAGGTCGTCGCGCAGGTTGCGGCGGTCCGGCAGGTTCCTCCGGTGCAGGTGAGACCGGAGCTGCACGAGCTGCCGTTGCAGCAGGTCTGCCCGCTCCCACCGCAGGAAGCGCCTCCCTGACGGCAAGTCCCGTTGGTGCAAGCGAGGCCGGAATTGCAGCCCTGGCCATCGCAGCAAGCCTGACCGGTCTCTCCGCAGGATGGGCTTCCCTGGCAGATGCCCTGGACACAATCGAGCCCCGAATAGCAGGCGCCACCATTGCAGCAAGACTTTCCACTCCTACCGCAGCGATCGGAATCGGGAGTCGGATCCTCTCCTCCACAGGACGGACCGACGACCAAGAAGACGCACATCACGACAGAGAGGCAGAGGGATTCGCGCATTTGAATGTCCGGGAAAGGGCCGCAGTGCGGCGCAGGTGAGCGAGCCGCGTTTCGACTCGCGCCGATGAATTTGGGGCGAGCCAGATGTTCCGTCACGGCCTCTTCGCGCTCAGGGCTCCCGGAGCGCCTGGCTGATGTCGACCAGCAGGACGCTGTGGGGGAAACGGCTCCGGAAGGCAGTGGCGAGCCTCTGCGCGGCCTCCCGCTCGCCGATGCCAACCAAGGCCTCGATGCGCATCGCCTCCCGGGACTCCACGAGCTGGCTGGCGGGAAAGCGTCGCTGGTGCTCGTCGAGCGCTTCCAATGCAGAACGGGCTTCGCCGCGAAGCAGTGCGCCCCGTGCGGTATCGAGGAGAGCCGACTCCTCGCGAGCGATCGATTTCGAGGATGCCCAGAACGGTGCTCCTCGACCCGAGGTCGGGGTGACCGTGCCCGGTGCTGTCGCGCGGGTTGCCTGTGGCACCTCCAGGCCGGGAGCCGCGAGCGTCGCCGGTGAGGCCGAGGGGTCCTCGCGCTGTGGATCCAGCGGCGATAGTCGCTTCGGAGGGCTGGGCTCCGAAGACGTCGATCGCTCGGAGCCGCGGCCAGAGGTCGAGAGCACTGGCCCGGGAGATGGAGCTGCCGCCGGGGGTACGACCTCCCGCGGCGAGCTGGCGGGTCCTGGCGAGGGACGGGACGGCAGATCTTGGGGCGCCTGCGCCAAGAGCTCCGAGCCGCTGAGTGCGGAGGGGCCTGGCGCGGACTCGTTTCGGCTTCTGTCGTGCCACAGGTGGACCGCCAGGCCACCCGTTGCGGCGCCCATCATGGCCACCAGCCCGCCCAGGACCAGCTTGGAAAGAAGCCCCGTTGCGGCGGGAGCGCCGGCCGGAAGCGAGGGCGCGGTCGGTGACGGCGCAACGGGAGGGGCAGGCGGAGCAGGGGGCAGCCCCACGGTCGCGGCTACGCGGCTCCAGACCGCGTTCCCGAAGTCCGCGGACGGATCGGGTCGGTTTCGCTCAGCCTCGAGCAGAGCGCTGGCGGCATCGCTGAGGGGCTCGGTCTCTTGATCTGGTTTCATGATCAGCGGCGCCCTCGCTCAAGCTCGGCGATCGCGGCGTTGAAGTCGCGGCGGGCACCGTGTGACGGATCTGTTGTGCTAACCCAATCAGGAGCTGCCGGACAACTCGCCGCAGCGATATCCGACAGCGGCGCGACGACCGTTCCCACTCGGGAAGGAGAACACACATGATGCGATTCACTCTTCTGCTGATCGGCTTGCTGTCGACGAGCGCGTGTGGCGACCTCTGCGATCGCGCCCATGCCGCTACCGAGGAGCTCGCCGAAAAGGGGAAGGCCTGTGCCCCGGGGGACGCAACACCGACAGACACGACCGCCTGTCGTACCTGGGTGAAGGATTGCACCGACGCGGACATCTCCGAGCTGGACCAGAGCTATGCCTGCCTCTCCGAGATGGGGACGTGTACGCCCACGGCAAAGGCCGCCTGGGTTGCGCAGATGGACGCCTGCTTCACCAATCTCTCGCGTTTGAGCATCGGCTGCGTCACCGCCATGGCGAAATCCCAGTAGGCCGATGGGCTCCTTCCTCGCTGCCGCAGGACGCCGCGGAGCACCGGGTGCTGGCCCGCCTCATTCCGATGAGGAGGGGCTGGCGCCTGATGGCAATCAACTCCATGGCAGCCAGCGGGTCGCTCACGCCCTCCCTCCGCTCCGCGCGCCTCCCCCTTCTCGACCGAAGTCTGCTAGAGATCAGACGCTTCAAGCTTCTTGAAGGGCGCACCTCGCGCCCGCCTCCTCTCCGCGGGAAGGCCGTGACGGATTCGAGCACCCAGCCCAATCTCTCACTGGTCCGTGGGGCTCCGTCGGCGGAGGACTTCTCCGGCATGTACCAGCGCGACTACCCATACGTCTGGAAGACGCTGGTCCGCCTCGGCATCCCCACGAAGGATCGCCAGGACGTCGCCCATGACGTCTTCGTGGCGGCCTTCCGGAGTTGGGGGCAATTCGACCCCTCCCGGCCGACGCGGCCCTGGCTATTCGGCATCTCCTATCGGGTAGCGCTGGACCGGAACCGGCTCCATTCCCACCGGTTCGAGGAGACCGTCGACGAGCTCGACGCCGTCGATCCCTCCCGGAGCGCTGAAGAGACGGCCATCCACAGGCAGGCCCTGCGGCAGGCGCAGCAGGCGCTGGCCTCGCTCGACCTCGAGCGCCGCGGCGTGCTGGTCCTCCACGACATCGACGGTGTCCCGATGCCGCAGATCGCCGAGGTGATGGGGATCCCGCTCAACACCGCCTACTCGCGCCTCCGCCTCGCCCGGCGCGATCTCAACGCCGCCGTCGCGGCCCTCCAGCAGGGTGCGTTCCGATGAACGAGCTCGACCGGACGCTCGAGCCACTCTCCGACGCCGCGCGGGCGCTGCTCGCCGCGGAGAGAGACCTCGGCGAGCCGCCGGCCGACTTCGGCAGCGCCGTCTGGGGTCGGGTCGCGTCCACCCTGGAGCTCCCCGTCCCTGCCGCGCCTGGGCCGGCCACACCCGTCGCCCCCGCGGTTGCCTCCGCGAGCCTCGCCTCGAAGCTCGCGGCGCCCCTGGTGGTCGCGGGCCTGGCGATCTCGGTCGGAGGCCTGGGCGTGTACTTCGCGACGGGGCCCCGCTCAACTGAGCCGCCACGGCCCTCGGCGCTCCACCCGCCACCCGCGAAGGAGGCCCCGCCGGTCCCCGGTGAGGCGCCTCCGATCGACCGGGCCGAGCCCCCAGCGACAACCATCGCTCCACAGCCCGCACCCGCCCCACCGGCTCGCCCGCCCGAGAGACCGCGCTCCCTCGCGCCTGGATCGGACCAGGCGCCACCCGGAGGGCCGGTGCCGCTCTGGCCGTCGCGCGGAGGGATCACGCGAGTCGAGGCGACGACTCTGGACGCCGCGCGCGCTGCGCTCCAGCGCGGCGACGCCGAGGCGGCACTTACCGCCCTCGACGACCACCAGCGCCGGTTCGCCGACAGCGAGCTCGCCGAGCTGCGGATAGCCCTGAGGATCCGGGCCCTGCTCCTGCAGCGACGACGCGCCGAGGCTGCACGCCAGGCTGCCGCGCTCCGGGAGGCATTCCCGCGCAGTGTGTACCTGCCGGAGATCGACCGCGCGTTGGGGGCGTTTCCGCTGAAGGGGCAGTGACGGATAGGGCCTCGTCAACCCAAACAAGGCGCGCAGTCACTTCGTCGAGCAGTGCCCCACGAGGCGGTCCCGTGACGGATCGTCTCCGAGGACCCAATCAGGAGCTGTCGAACAGGATCGCAGGAGAATGGACATGCACCGGAAGCTCATCCTTGGACTCTGTACCACCCTCCTCGCCAGCGGCGCGGCGGCGCAGGCGCGCGCGGCTGACGCCAACTCGGGCGCGGTCTATGCCGATCTTCAGACCGTGGCTGCGCAGATGGCGGCCTCGCTCGCGCCGGCCCCAAGCAACCGCAACGAGAAGCCGATTCGCCTGCTGATCGGCAACATCGCCAACCGGACGGGCGAGCCCATCGACGTCGAGGCGCTCATCGAGCGGATGCAGCTGGAGCTGCTCCGGACCGGTCGCTTCGAGCTCTTCGACCAGCGGACGCGGCTCGCCATGGCCCAGGAGTACGAGTACCAGCAGTCGGGTTACGTGAATCCCCAGGTGGCGAAGGGCCCGGGGATGCAGCTGGCGGCCGACTTCGTGGTCACGGGCTCGCTCACCGTCATGGCTGAGGGCCGCCGCGGGAAGGACAGGAGATTCAAGCTCTCCTTGAAGGCCTCCGACCTCTCGACCGGGGCGATCCGCTGGGCGGACGAGCTCGAGCTGCGGACCACCGCGCCAAGAAACGCGGAGAAGCAACCCGGTTCGGGCTTCCGCAGGCTTGGTCTGGGCCTCGGCATTCCGCTGATGGGCGTGGGCGCCGGGCTGGCACTCGTCACCCTGGGGTCGCACGCGGCGACCAAGGGCACCACGACGCCCTCTCCGATCCCAAGCACTGTCGGGTGGGTGGGGCTCGGCGTCTTCGTCGCTGGGACAGGGGTGCTCACCACCGGCCTCATCCTCTCCCACCGCGCCGCGTCCCAGGCCCCCGCGGTCTCCGTCGCCCCGATTCGCGGCGGCGGGATGGTCGCCGTCAGCGGCACGTTCTAGCCCGATGCAGGCGGTGTGCCGCACCGCCTCTGGAGCGCCACCATGTACTCCCTCGCGCCTGCCCTCGCACTCCTCATCGCAGCCTCGGCCGCCCACGCGCAGGCCATCAGCGCGCCCTATCCGTCCAACCCTTCCGCCTTTCCCAGCGGCCAGTCGGAGACGCTCAACATCGTCCACTGGACGCCGAACGACCTTCCCAAGGTCTATCAGCGCTCCGACCAACCCCCGCTCACGGACGCCGAGGTGGCCAAGCTGAGCAAGGCCGGCTTCGAGCCCGCTGATATCGTGAAGATGATCGAAGAGCGCCGGTGCGCGTGCGACGCCACGGCCGCCGGGCTCATCGCGCTGAAGCGGCAAGGGGTCGCCAAGGAGGTGCTCTCCGCGATCTCCTTGCACGCGCTCAAGCCCAACCGGGCGCTGACCCTGGTGGTGACCGTCGACTTCATCGGCCCGGCGGCGCCGGCCGCGCGCGCCAACCCCGGCAGCGATGGGATACCCCGCAACTCTGAGCTCTACTTCTTCGTCGACGACGGGCCCCTGACGCGCACCTTCTTCGCCGACGTTTCGGAGTTGTTGCGCCACCATCGGGACCACGTGGTGATGGTGGACCGGTCGGACCTCCTCCTCGCCAAGAGCGTTCGTCGCATCGAGCTGGCCGGCGAGTTCCCCCTCAAGGTCCACGGGCCCCACACGCTGTTCGTGACGTCCGCGGCCCGGGCGACCGTGACGCACCCGTCCCAGCTCTCGGAGACCGAGCGGGAGCGTGGTCAGACCTACCACTTCGAGTACCCGCGAGCGTCCGAGCAGCGCATCTGCCGGCTCCACCTCAGCTACCAGGGAGATCTCCTCCTCCCATCGAATTGGAGCTTCGCCGGCAGCCAGTTCGAGTGCGAGTGGAACTGAGAGGCGCACCGGCGACGGGCCCATCCCCAGCACCTAGGCTCGGAACTCTGGCTCGTCGAGGGCGTTGACCACATCGAGGCGATGTCGCGCGAGGAGTACGGCGATCACGTCGGCCAGTTCCTGCGAAGCAGCGAACCGAGCCAGTAACGCGCTGGCGGGCAAGGAGGAGAGGTGGCGTCGCGGACAGTCTCCCCGCGCTCCGTGCATCGCCTGCCCCTCGGCAAGC
>JACRCT010000339.1 GCA_016218885.1 Deltaproteobacteria bacterium
CGAGATGGCGGTGCACGCTCGGACCGAGGATCTGGAGCGCTTCAGCCCCGAGGAGCTGGTGCGGCTGGGGGTCTTCGGAGTGCTGCTCGCGGCCGACGAGTGGCGGCCCGAGGACGCCGAGCTGGTGCGGCGCCTGCGCGAGGAAGGCATCGCGGTTCACGTCGCGGGGCTCCTGGGCCCCAGCGTGGCCGAGCCCGTGGAGGCCACGCTCGCGCTCGAGGCCGACGCGACCGACTTCCTGCCCCGGCTGTCCCTGCCGAGCGACCCCGGCTTCGATCCGCGCGGCGCCGATCCGCTCGACAGCAGCGAGGGCGCGGTGGCTGGGCCGGTCTGCGCCCAGGTGAAAGCCGCCCGTGAGCTGACCGCGGTGCGTCACGGCTCTCCGCTGGTGCGCCTGACCCGAACGCTGCTGCGCGGCTACCGCGGACACGAGTTCAGCGACGATCCCTGGCTGCGCCGGCGCGCCGCCCAGAGCCGCCAGCGGCTGGAGGAGCTGCGGCTGCTCATCGCCAACACCCCGCCGGAGAACGTCGGCGAGACGGAGCGGAGGCTGCGCGAGGAGGTCGAGCGCGACTTCGCGCTGCTGCTGGGGCCCGGCGGGCTGGGCCAGCGGGCGGTGGTGTTGGGCTCGCAGGCCCTGTACGAGTTCGGCAGGGTGGTGCGCAAGGTGCGGCGGGCCCTCGACGTCTCCGGGACCACGGTGCGCCACTTCCGCTGGACCGAGGCCGCCGGCCAGCGCGCCCTCGCCGCGGCGCGGCGGGCCAAGAGGTTCGCGCTGTAGGTCGGCTACAATTGCCGGCATGGTGACATCTCGCACGGTGCTTCTCATGGCGCTCGCCGGGCTCGTCGCTGGCTGCGATGTCCGGCTGGAGCCGTTCGACGAGCCCGAGACAGACCCCACTGGCGACGCGTCGCACCCTTCCGACGGCGCTGTCGCGCGTGCCGATGCCTCGGGCCGCGCCGATGCTTCCGGGTACCCGGACGCCGCGCGCGCCGATGCCGGGCACAGCCCCGACGTGGCCCATGCCGGAGCGGATGCCTCGGCTTCCGGTTCCGATGCCGCTGCTCCCCGGCCGGACGCGTCCTCGCCTGTGCCGCCGGACGCCGGCTCGGGCCCCTGGTGCGCCTATCCCTTCCCCGAGTACACGAACGGGAACGGGTCGGTCACCTTCTACGAGCTGAGCGAGGAGGTGAACTGCAGCTTCGAGGTGCTGGATCGCGGCGTGGGGAGGGACAGGGTGGCCCACGTGGCGACCGGCAACGGCCAGTTCTTCGCCGCCATGAACACCGCCGACTACGACGGTTCGGCGACTTGCGGGGCCTGCGTGGAGGTCACCCGGGACGGCACGCGCAAGGTCGTGGTCACCATCGTCGACCAGTGCCCGACCCCTACCAACCCCAAGTGCACCGCGGGGCACCTCGACCTGAGCCAGGCCGCCTTCGCGCAGATTGGCGAGCTGGACGAGGGCTACCTGGGCACGGGCAACGGCGCTCCGAGAGGGGTGATCTCCTGGAGGTACGTGCCCTGCCCGACCACCGGGAACATCGCGCTCCGGCTCAAGGAGTACGACAACGTGTATTGGAACGCGCTCCTCATCGAAGGGCACCGGCATCCGGTCTCCGACGTGGAGGTGCGAATCGCCGGCTCGTGGAGGCCGACCACCCGGCGCGTCTACAACTACTGGGAGATCATCGAGGACCTCTCTCCCAGCTCCTGGCCCATCCCGGTGCGGGTCACCGACGTCAACGGCTCGCAGATGGGGATGACCGCGCAGTTCAACGTCGCCAGCGACCAGGTGGGCACGGAGCAATTCCCTGCCTGCCGGTGATGGGGCTTCGGGGCTTGGGCCCGAGCTCCGCGCCCCGTAGACCGGCAGACCCGTGGGACCGTTGGGGCAGACCGGTGGGACCCGTGGACCCGTGGACCCGTGGACCCGTGGACCCGCGGGCGGATAGGCCCATAGGCCCGAGCGCCAGCGAGCCGGCAGCGAGAATCCTCGGAGGGCATGGAGCACCCGCGGTGAGCGCGAGCGAACCGGCAACCAGCCGCGTGAATCGCGAAGCGAGAAGCCCAGACCAGCGACATCCAGAAAGCGAGGCTTGAGGTTCAGTGAGGCCTGCGGCGTTGTCGGTTGACGGCGACCCTCACCTGAGGGCTCTGCGTGCGGCGTCGCGGCGGAAGACGGGCACCATGAGGAACGCGCCGATGATCAGCACCAGCCAGTCGACCGAGATGACGATGACCTCGAACAGGTAGCCGCGCTGGTTGCCATACCGCAGCAGGACTCCGGCGAGCGCAACGAAGTTCACGACCCATCCGCCGATGAAGAGCCAGCGCGTCGCGCGCTCGAGCCGGGTCTCCTTGGACAGGGCCGGCGCCATGCAGAGAAGGGAGAGGCTCATGAGGAGGAAACCCAGTTCCTCGAGCGCGATGAAGACCCCGTGCGGATTGTATTGAGTCAGCAGTGAGATGCCGTCGGTCTCGCCGCCCAGAACGCTCGGCTGGACGACTGAGACCTGGACGAAGTAGTCGCCCACGATGACGCTTGCCGCCATGACCGACAACGCCACGCCGAGCTGGGCGACGACACGAGCACGATCACCAGCCCGACGCCGAAGTAGAGCGGCTGAAGCCACGAGCCGCCGATCATCGTTACCTGCACCGTGATCCCAGATCATCAGCGCCACGCCGTAGCCTACGGCCGTGAACCAAGACCAGTGCTGGCGTGGGAATGGATTGAGACGCTCGGCCCAAGACCAGGCTGGTAGAAAGAACAGCCCCGCCCCTACTGCGAGAGCGCCCAGGCCTAGCACGACGAAGAGGATCAATCCGGGGATCAGGAAGTCCCCAAAGATCGATCCCCGGAGTGTCGAGAGCGGCATCTGTAAGAGGCCGCCCGTGGGATCGACGATCATCATGAGCCCGGGAGGGATGGCCGAGATCCACTGAAACACGAGGAAGCACAACAGGAGCCAGAGTGTTGCAGGCCTCCTGGTCAGGCGACTGCCCATCGTTCAGCCCCCAGCCTTCCTGGCTCTGTCTTTCTGGAATTGGCGCCAAAGGGTGGCAGAGCCGACGCCGTCGGGCAGTGCCTCGATTCACGGCAACGCCGAGGCATGACGCGCCGGAGCCTGCGCCAGTCGGGGCGTGTCGCGGAGCGAGGTCAGCTTGACGAGGGCAAGCTCGTGCTGGCCGAGGCTCTCTGTCCCAGCACTCGGCCCCTCACCGATGAAGCTGACGACGGAGCTCAATGCCGCCGCTGACCGAGCGGGCCGGTTCAGCTCCCTGCCTGCCAGTGAAGCGATGTCAGACCCGCCTGCTACGGTTTCCCCCAGAACGCACACAAGGGGGGCCCATGCCAGGCAAGGGGAAGCGATCGACGGCGATAGTTCCAATCGGGTCAGAGGCACGCAGGCTCCAGGGCCGCAACAGGCCGGGGACGATCTTCCCAGCCGCGCCTCCGCGCTCCGAGCTGCCCGGTGACTACGCGGAGGCTCTTCGCGACATCAAGCGCCGGATCCAGCAGGAGCGCGTGCGCACCGTTCTCGCTGCCAACTCGGCGATGGTCCTCTTGTACTGGGATGTCGGCCGGCTGATCCTGGCGCGGCAGGAGCAGGCGGGGTGGGGCGCCAAGGTCATCGACCGGCTCTCGGAGGACCTGCGTCGGGCCTATCCCGAGATGAAGGGGCTCTCGGCGCGGAACCTGCTCTTCATGCGCGCCTTCGCCGAGGCTTACCCGGAGCCGGAGAAAGTGAAACAGCTTGTTTCACAATTGCCCTGGGGACATGTCGTCCGACTCATCCAGCGCATCAAGGAGCCGCTGATCAGGGACTGGTATGCGGGCCAGTGCATTCGGCAGGGGTGGAGTCGGAGCATGCTGGAGATGCATGTCCATCGGCGTGCACACGCGCGCCAAGGCAAGGCGATCACCAACTTCCAGGCGACCCTCCCTCCGGCCGACTCGGAGCTGGCGAGCCAGGTCTTCAAGGACCCCTATCTGTTCGACTTCCTGGGCACCGCCGAGCCGCGTCGGGAGAGTGAGGTCGAGCAAGGGCTCGTCGCCCACATCCAGCGCTTCCTTCTCGAGCTGGGGTCTGGTTTCGCCTTCGTCGGCCGGCAGGTTCCGCTGGAGGTGGGCGGCGAGGACTTCCTGATCGATCTGCTCTTCTTCCATCTCAAGCTTCGCTCGTTCGTCGTGGTGGAGCTCAAGGCCGTGCCCTTCCAGCCCGGCTTCATCGGGCAGCTCAACCTGTACCTCTCCGCGGTCGATGACCTGCTGCGCCACCCCGACGACAAGCCCACCATCGGTCTCCTCCTGTGCCGCTCGAAGTACAAGCTCGTCGTCGAGTACGCTTTGAGGGGCTTCCAGCGTCCGGTCAGCGTCGCCGAGTGGGAGACGCAGCTCGTCGATCAGCTTCCCGAGGAGCTCAAGGGCAGCTTGCCCACGGTCGAGGAGATCGAGGCCGAGCTGGCTGCGCCCGGGTGAGCCCAGGAGTGCGCTGTCTTGCCGGGCCTCACCCGCTCATCGCGGGGCTCGGCGTTGCTTGGCGCGAGAGCGGCTCACTTCCGATCGATCGGAAGCGAGAAGCAGGGTCGAGAACCTGGACGTCGAGGGGCCTGGTGGGGCTTTCGCCCGGCCCGGTTAATGGCAGAATGCGCGCTATGCCAAACCCCATCGCAGAGTTCGAGACCTCCCTCGGCACCTTCCAGGCGGAGATCCTCGCCGACAAGATGCCCATCACGGCCGCCAACTTCCTGAAG
>JACRCT010000340.1 GCA_016218885.1 Deltaproteobacteria bacterium
ACTGCTCGCCCCTCCGCTCGGGGCGAACGGAATCTCTCGAGTCATGTTCAGGATGGCATCCACTCCCGGTGGAGCCGTACTTGCGCACGCGCTCCCGCCTTGGGCGATCGCTCTGGTGGGCATGCGTGCCGGCGTGAAGGTGCGGCACGTTGAGCAAGCGCGCCGGGCGGTCGAGGGTGGAATAGTGGCAGCCGATGGGAGGAGCAGGAGATCGGTCCCGGGTGGCTGCGGAGGACGGAGCCACAGGCGGTGACCCGAGGTCTGGTTCCTGGAGAGCCTCCCCTGGTCGGCACGTCGACCGAGGCGGGAGCTACCCGGTGGTGCAGACTCCGGCGTGGCAGGCCTCGAGGGGATCTTGGCTGCAGCGAACGCCCTCGCAATCGGGATCGGCACAGTCGGTCAGACCGTCGCTGTCTTCGTCTTCCCCGCTATGGCAGATCTCCGGGCAGGGGCAGTCCGAGTCGAGGCAATCGGTGGCGCCGTCGCCGTCGTTGTCCAGGCCGTCGCCGCAGAGCACCTCTGCCCGCACCCCGTTGCTGCATCTCCAGCCTTCGACGAGGGACTGATAGCCCTCGCAGTCGGGGTCGACGCAGTCCGTCACGCCGTTGCGGTCGTTGTCGACCCCGTCGGTGCAGTCCATCTCGTGCTTCTCGCCGTCGAAGCAGTAACAGCTTGGTCCGCAGCTGGCCCTATCCGGCGCCGTCGCGCAGTCCAGACACGCGCCGGCGGCGCAGAAGGTCCCCGCCCCCGGCGCGCCGCAGTCATGGCCGTCGCAGTCGGAGTCGGCGCAGTCGGCGAGCTGGTCGCGGTCGTTGTCGAGGCCGTCGGTGCAGTGCAACTCGAGCGCCACGCCCTGAACGCAGCGACAGAGGGGCCCACAATCCTTGTCGAAGCACGCGCGGTCGGCGCAGTCGGCCTTGCCGTTGTCGTTGTTGTCGATGCCGTCGGTGCAGTCGACCTCGATCATCGCGCCCCAGACGCAGGTGCAGCCCACCCCGCAGGAGCTCCCCTCGGGAGAGCAGTTGAGCGGGTTCGGCAGGCACGCGCCCTGGTCGTCGCAGAGGCCCGGTCCCGCCCCCTGGCAGGGCTGGAAGGCGCAGTCCGGGTCGAGGCAGTCGGTGAGGCCGTCGCCGTCGTCGTCGGCGCCGCCGCCGCAAAAGACCTCCGTGCGCAGCCCGCCAGCGCAGGCGCAGCCGGGGCCACAGTCGGTGCCGTCGGCCGCGGCCGCACAGTCGACGCACTCGAAGTGGACTCCGCAGATGCCCGGGCCGGTCAAGGCGTGGCAGGGCGCGCCCCTGCATTCCTGCTCCCCGCAATCGACCTTCCCGTTGAAGTCGTTGTCCAGGCCGTCCGCGCAGTCGGTCTCGGCGGGTAGGCCCGCTTCGTGGCAGGTGCAGCCCGGGCCGCAGCTCGCTCCCGCAGCGCAAGTCACGCAGGTGCCGCCCGGGGTGCAGAAGCCCGGCGCGCCCGCAACCCGGCACGATCTCGAATAGACCTCGCCGCCGGAGCAGTCGGCGTCCAGGCAGTCGGTGCGGCCGTCGTGATCGCCGTCGAGCCCGTCGTCGCACGGGTACTCGTACTCGTGGGGGACGGCACCCCCGTCCGCCAGCGTCACCGGGCAGGCATTGCCGTCGTCCGTCAGTCCGTTGCAGTCGTTGTCGAGGCCGTCGCACTGCTCGGGTTGGGGGAAGACCTCGGGCGCCACCGGCACCCAGCCGGCGACCAGGCAATCCCGCTCGCCGATCCGGCACTCGCCGATCCCGGCGGTCGCCGGCGGGCCGCGGTAGAGCGCCTGCGAGTCCAGCCCCTCGTCGGTCTGCCCGTCGCAGTCGTCGTCCCGACCGTTGCAGTCCTCGAGGCCACCCTCGGCGAGCGAGCACTCGCATCCGTCGGCGGTCGACGCGTTGGGGTTGGCGAACCCCGCCGCGCAGGCCAGGGTGCATCCACCCTGGACGCAAGCCGCCAGGGCGTTGGGCGCGGTGGGGCAGGCCAGGCCGCACTGACCGCAGTTGTCCACGTCGCCGGTGGTGGTCGGCTCCTGGTCGTCGACGGTCCCGTTGCAGTCGTCGTCGATGCCGTTGCAGGTCTCCGCCAGCGGGACGGCCGCGATGGCGTCGCAGGCCACCCGCAGGTGGTCCGCGGCGCAGACGGCGTGGCCCTGGACGGCCGGCGTCGCCACGTACGTGGAGAAGTGGCTGACCTCGACCACCACCAGACCCGCCGCCGAGTCGACCGAGCGCGGGACCAGGGAGAGCCAGCGGCCGGTGGCGAAGTCGAAGGTCTGCACCACCAAAGAGCCCGTGGCCAGGACTGCCGGCGTGACCGGAAGGACCAGGCGAGCCGGGCGGCGGAAGGCCAGCCCCGTCGGACCGAGCTCCACCGGGCGCAGGTCGGAGGCCGACAGCCCCGCCAGCTTGGCGCTCAGCGGCACCGGAGCGTTCTCGACGCTGGAGATGCGCAGCTCCACGGTTCCGGCGGAGGAGGACAGGGCGTCCGCGGGCAGATGGACGGCCGCGCCGTGGATCGGCGAGAGCGGTGCGTCCACCGCCACCGTGGTGCCGTCACTGCGGCGGGGATCCACCACTGTCTGAGCCTGCACCCGGTGCCGGGCCACCAACACCTCGAAGGACTGCTCGGCCGAGCGATCGCCAAGGCGGGCCTGCAGCTTGAACGCCTCGCCCGCGGCCGCTGGCTGCTCCCCCGGCGTCCAGCTCACGACCCCGTCGATGACCTGCGCGCCGTCCGGCGCCGCGGCCAGGGTCCACTCGGTCTTGCCCGAGAGGTCGAGGACGGGGCGGTAGCTCCAGCGCTCGCCCGCGCTCGCATGCAGGACCGGGAAAGAGGCGAAGCGCAACGGGTCGGCCGAAACGGGCGGCTGGTGCGGCACGTTCTGCGAACAGGAGAGGAGGGTGACGGCCAGGAGGAGGTTCGCTGGAGCCCGCCAGAGCTGCGGCATGAGGGACATCCTGTAGGTGGGGAAGGTGTGCCGGCACTCTATCGGCAAGTCCCGGCGCGCTCATCGATAATGGTGGCCTATCGGTCGACTCCAGCCAGGCCTCTCTGGCGCGCCGGTCATCGCGGTCATCGCGGCCATGGCTGGCCACTGGGATACTCGGCACTCCCGAGCCCCAGGTACCCGAGATCACAGGCTCTGCCTGGCAAATCAGGTTCCGCTCTCGGAGGCCGCCTCCGCGCCTTGGTCGGGGGAAGGCATCCGGGCCTTCTCCAAGATGAAGGTGAAGCGGCAGCCGCCCTCCGGGAGGTTGCGGACCCAGATGCGCCCGCCATGGGCCTCGACGAGCAGGCGGGTGATGTACAGCCCCAGCCCCAGCCCCTCGACGCGGGGCGCGGCGCCGCGCGTGAAGCGGCCAAAGAGGCGCGGCAAGAGGTCCTCGGGGATCCCCGGCCCGCAATCGGCAACGGACACCTCGATCCACCGTCCATGATCGCTGCTGGCGATCTTCACCAGACCATCCTCCCCTCCATATTTGAAGGCGTTGCTGATGAGGTTGGTGAAGATGCGCTCAAGGCGGTCGGGGTCCGCATCGGCAGGCGGCAGGCCCTCGGGGATCTCGAGCACGACGCGCCGGCAATCGAAGATGGCCCCCAGCCGCTCGATCAGGTCGACCAGGAACGGCTTGAGCGCCACCCGGCGGCGGGCCAGGCGTACCTGGCCGGATTCCAAGCGCGCGCTCTCGGCCAAATCGCCGAGCATGGAGTTCATCCGCTCTCCGGAGCTGACGATGGCGCGGGCCCGGCCGCCCAGTCTGGCGACGCCTTCGCGCGCCAGGTCGCGCTCGAGCGCCTGCGCCTGCACGGTGATCATCTGCAGCGGGGCGCGCAGGTCGTGGGAGATCATACGCGCGAAGTCTTCGGACACCTTGGCGAAGCGGCGCGCGACCTTGGCTTCGGCACGCGCATGCTCGGCTGCCTCCTGCAGGCGGACCCGCTCGATGGCCGTGGCCACCCGCTCGGCCACCGCTTGGAGCAGCCGCTCCTCGTCATCGTCGAAGTGGTGGGGGCGCAGGGTCCCGACATAGACCACGCCGATCACCCGGCCCGAGGCGAGGAGCGGCGCGCCCAACAGCGAGCACACCCCCTTCTCGCGCAGCAGCGGGTTGAGCACCTCGGCATGCTGGACGTCATCCCAGCGAATCGGCCGTGCCTCGGCGGCAAGGCGCGCGGCGAAGCCGGACCTCAGTGGAAGTCGCAGCTCCTGCTCCGCGTCCTCCTCGAGCCCACGGGCGGCGCGCGCCTCGAGCCAGGCGCCGTCGTCGCTGACCAGCAGGACCGCGGCGGTGTCCATCTGCATTCCCTCGACGATGCCGTCGAGCATCTCGCCCAAGAGCTTGTCCAGCTCGAGCCCGCCCACGGCCGCCTCGGTCACCCTTTGCAGCGCCGCGAGCCTGCGCATCGCCAGCTCGGCACCCTGGCGCGCAGTCCTCTCGGCAATGAGCAGCCGCTCACGCTCCTGCTCCGCACGCTTGCGCTCGGTGATGTCGGCGAGCATCGAGAACGAGCCCGCGAAGCGCTGCTCGCCGTCGAAGATGGGGGTCCCGGACACCAGCGCCCAGACCACCTGCCCGTCCTTGCGGCGGAACTTGCGCTCGTAGCTCTCCGAGACTCCCCGGCGCCGGGCCTTCATCCTTCTTCGGTGGTCGGCCAGCTCTTCAGGGAGCATGAAGTCCGAGAAGGGCCGGTTGATCATCTCCTCGGCCGAGTAGCCGAGCAGCTCCGAGAGATGGGCGTTGACGAAGGTGGTGCGGCTGCAGGCGTCGAGCACCCAGATCCCCTCGGTCGCGGTGCTCACGATGCGGCGGTAGTTCGCCTCGCTCTCGCGCAGCGCGTGGTAGCTGCGCGCGTTCTCCAACGAGATCGCGGCCTGCGCGAGCAGCATCTCCAACAGCTCGACCCGGCCCCGGGTGAACGCGCCCGTCACCAGGTTGTTCTCGAGGTACAGCACACCCACCAGGCGGCCGAGGCTGAGCAGAGGCGCGCAGAGCAGCGACCGGGTCCTCTGCCGCTGGACGTGCGGGTCGTCCACGAACCGCCCCTGGCTCGCCGCGTCGTCGAGCACGACGAGCTCCCGCGTGCGCGACACGAAACGCACGGTGTTCGGCGAGACCAGCTCGCGCTGGCCTGTCCCTACGGGCTGCCGCGCCTCTACCTGCGCCTTGCCGACTTCGCTTCTTGCTTCCACCACCCACTCCCCCGCCCGCTCGAGCAGGAGGAACCCGGCCTGCGCCCCGGCGTTCTCGGTGAGGATGCGTGTCATCGCGCCGAGCAGCCGGTCGAGCTCCATCTCGCTGGAGATCGCCTGCGCGGCCTTCATCACCGAATCGAGGTCGAGCGCGCCCAGAGCGGAGGGCGGAGGTGGTGTGACGCCCGGGGCAAACCACTGCGGATACTCGCTCTCCAGCGCCTTCACCTTGGCGAAGGCCTGCCATTGCGCATAGCCCTCCCGTGCGCGCTGCAGGTACAGGCGGGCGAAATCGTCTTTGTGCCTGCCGAGCCAGAACCTGCCCGCCAGCTCGTTGGCGAGGGCCTCTTCTTGGATGTACTGGTTCTCCCCGGCGAGCTGAATGGCGCGGTCGTAGTGGTCCAGCGCG
>JACRCT010000336.1 GCA_016218885.1 Deltaproteobacteria bacterium
ACCATGAAGATCCTGTATGGAGTGGTCGGCGAGGGCATGGGCCACGCCACGCGGTCGCGCGTCGTGCTCGACTGGCTCACCCGGAAGCACGAGGTCCACGTCGTGGTCTCCGGCCGGGCCTACGACTTCCTCTCGGCGCGGTTCCCCAACGTCCACAAGATCTGGGGCGCGACCATCGCCTATGAGGACAACGCGGTCAGCAAGCTCAAGACCGCCATCCAGAACGCCAAGGCCGCCGTGGCCGGGGTCCCCGAGAACGTCAAGCAGTACTTCGAGATCAGCGAGCGTTTCCGCCCCGACGTCGTCGTCAGCGACTTCGACACCTTCGCCTATCTCTACGGCCTGAACTGGATGCTCCCGGTGATCAGCATCGACAACATGCAGATCATCAACCGCTGCCGGCACGATGCCTCGATCACCGCCGGGCATGAATCGGACTTCCAGCTCACGAGGAACATCGTCAAGGGCAAGCTGCCGGGCTGCCACCACTACCTCGTGACCACCTTCTTTCACCCGCCGGTGCGCAAGCCCCGTACGTCCTTGCTGCCGCCGATTCTGCGGCCCGAGATTCTGGAGGCCCAGGCTGAGCGCGCAGACCACCTGCTCGTCTACCAGACCTCCACCTCGAACTCCGAGCTCCCGAAGATCCTCCAGGGCTCCGGGCTGCGCGCCCGGGTCTACGGCCTGCGCCGCGACTTGAAGGAGGACATGGTCGACGGCAACCTGACCTACCGGCCCTTCAGCGAGAAGGGCTTCATCGACGACCTGCGCTCCAGCAGGGCGGTCATCGCCAACGGCGGCTTCACGCTGATGAGCGAGTGCGTCTACCTGCACAAGCCGATGCTTTCCCTCCCAGTCGCAGGCCAATTCGAGCAGGTGCTCAACGCCCGCTACCTCGAGCAGCTCGGCTTTGGCCTGTACGCCCCCGAGCTCACCGGCGATCTTCTCGAGCGCTTCCTCCTTCAGCTCCCCTTCTTTGAGAAGAAGCTCGCCGGCTACCGCCAGGATGGCAACTCGCTCCTGCTCGCCAAGCTCGACGAGCTGCTCGTCCAAGTCGGGCAGGGCAGCGCCCTGGCCCCCGGAGCGGTCGACGCCGAGCCGCCGTCCTTGGAGGCCCCGGCCTTCAAGGAGCGCTGATTAACCTCCCGGCAGACGAGAGGGTACGGCGATCACACCGCACGGAGGAACCCCATGAAACGACTCGCGTTGCTGCTCGCCGTCGTTCTTCCCGCCGCCGCCCTCGCCGCCAGCGCCGGACCTGGAGCCAAGCCCACCAGCAGTGGCCCCGGCGACGATGAGCTGCAGAAGCTCAAGGCGGAGATCGCCGCGGCGAAGCTGGACCGCACCCTCTCCGTCACCCGCGACCAGGCACGAGCCCTGCTCCCCACCCTCAAGGAGGCGCAGCAGCTGCGCGCGCAGATCAGGGCCGAACGCGACCGACGCCGCCCCGAGATCATCCGCGCGCTGACCGGCGTGCGCGACGACCTGCTCAAGACGGGAGTCGTCTCCGAGGCGGGCCGCAAGGCTCTTCAGGAAGCCCGCGGCGAGGCCATCCTCAAGCAGACGCGCGGCAAGCTTCGCGCGCTTCACCTCAAGGTTCGTGACCAGTTGACCCCGGAGCAGCGCCAGCGGCTGCGCGACTTCAGCCCCCGACCGCTGGAGCCCAAGCCCGAGGAGGAGATAGACCTCGAAGGCTCGGAGCCACCGGGGCGCCGGGGCCACGGCAAGGGCCCAGGGCTCAAGAGGATCTTCAAGATCGCCACCTCGCCCGAGTTCCTGTCGCTCCTCGAGGCACGGGCGCGGTAGCGCTCCTTCGGCTGCGGCCCATCAGCCAGGCCCGCTTGCCTCAAGGCAGGCGGGCCTTCGACGTTCTGGACCCGCTCTCTCTCAAGACATCCAGGCCTTCAGTGCCCCTTCGGTGCGGCGTCTGGAGGCGAGCTCCCGTTGGAGCTGCTGGGGCTCGACGACGAAGGGGTTGGCGTGGGTCTGTCCCCGATAGATCACCCAAGGGTGACAGGCCAGCGCGCCGTCCAGGATGAGGCTGCCCGCCAGCTGGCGCGCGTCGTAGAGACACAGCGCGGCTGCCTTGTGCTCATGGCACAGCTCCCCGAGGCTGGTCTCGAAGCGCAGCAGCTCGTCGTCGTCCGGCCAGGCAGGCTCGCCGAAGCCCAAGCTCAACACCAGGCGGGCCGACCCGCGCGCCCGCGGCGCCTCACTGAGGAACCGCGCGAGCTCGGCACGCAGCTCTCGTGCGCTCGCTTTCCCGTCCAGGAAGGCGAGCGAGCCACCCGCCACGGCCGCACGCACGTCCACCCCGTGGAGGTCGCGAAGCTGCGCGGCGAAGCGCTCGTTGAGGCGCGAGTACGCGAGGACCGCGCACCGCTCCTGAGCGTGGATTCCCGTGGCAACGTATTCGATGACCTCCGCCATGACTGACGGCTCTCCGTAAAGCAGCGCGACGTGCGCCCCCGGCCGGACGGTCAGTCCCGGCGCGGCGAGCTTGCCCTGCGAACGCCTGGTCATCGAGCACCTCTGTTCGGGTCGGGCGCAGGTTGCCGCTGCCCGCGCCGATCGACAAGCCGCAGACGGGGGACCCTCGGTCCGAGTGCGAAGCGGTCAACCATCGGCGCCCCGGCCCCCCTGCCGCGACGCTGCGCTCCCCTTCGTCCGAGCCGTGCTCGCCCGTAGACGAGTCGCGGCTACGGGCTCGTGCGTGCCGCCAGAGAAGCGCTCTGAGGTCCGGCATGCCCGGTCGCTATCGCACTTCGGCTCGAGCACCCGCCGCCCACAGGCGCGCGAAGTCCTAGCGCGAGCCTTCCACCTGCGTCAGCTCGTACACGTAGTTGAGAACCTCGGCGACCGCGTCGTAGAGCTCCTCGGGAATCTCGTCCCCGATCTCCAGGCGGTTGAGGGCATGCGCCAGCGGCACGTTGCGCATGATCGGTATGCCGTGGGCGCGGGCGATCTCAAGGATCTTCTCAGCCCGGGTGCGCGCTCCCTTGGCCACCACCCGCGGGGCATTGTCCTCTTCCTTCTGGTACTTGAGCGCGATCGCGATCTCGGGCTCACGACTGGGCACTGGCTCACCTCATCCCCTCGTCAGGGCTTCATGATGCCAGCCTGGAGGCCAGCAAAGGAAGCGGGGCCTCAGGGCAGGTCGGGCACACCGGGAGGGGGAGGGAGAAGAGCGGGGCGTGGGTGGGTAGCGCTTCTGAGTGATTCAGAGGAGAAAGACCCGCGGGGCGTTGGCCGCGGGACCGAGGTTGTGGCAGGCGTTGCACGACCCGTGCGGAGCAGACGAGGGCATCTGCACCCTCTGGTCACCGCGACGAAGCACCGGGTGCAGCGGCGGACGCAGCGGCTCGGCGGTATGGAAGTTGCCCGCTCCGTTGGTCTCGAGCTCGACCCGCTTGCCGTCGGCGTCGATGAGCTCGACCCACACGTGGCGCACCCCCTGCTCCGCGGAAGCGTCGAAGCTCGGGAAAACGGTGCCCGCCGCCGTCCAGGAGCGGATGGCAGGGGGCGAGTGGCAGGAGAGGCAGTTTTCACCGGGCAGCATCAGGGGCCCCTCGGCGGGCATGCATGCGGCCAAGCAAGCCAGCACGAGCGGCAAGACGTGCCTAGCCCTCACTTGCCTTCTGCCTTGAGCGAAAGATCGAAGTCGATCTGGCAAGCGTCGTCGATCTTCATGAACAGGAGCGAAGGCCGCTCGACCTCGTGCTCGTCCAGGCTGACCGTAAAGCTCCCGGTGACCCGGACCTCGTCGGCCGACTTGAGCTCCACCTCGAGGGGGACCTTGAGCGGGCGCTTGCGACCATGGAAATCGAGCTCGCCTTCGACCACCACCTTCGCTGCCGCCGGATAGGTCTCCGGCGCGAGAAACCGCGCCTTCCCCTTGAGCACCACTTGTGGAAAGCGCCCGGTCTCGAGCACCTCTTGCATGTGTGCGTCGCGATTGGCGTCGCCGGACTTGAAGCTCGCGACGGCTACGCGGGCCATGAGCAGTACGCCCCCGTCGGCGCTGAGGGCGGCCTTGGCCTCGACGGCTTGAGATTCGCCTCTGACCTTGTGGAGCTTGTGGACGACCCGGTAGCCCAGCGTGCTCCGCGCCGTCTCCACCGCGAGGATGCGCGCGCCAGGCGCCTGGGAGAGAAGAAGAGCGCTGATGACGGAAAGTGCCGAGCTCATGCTGTCACCCGATCAGAAGATGAACGCCGAGACACCCACGGCCATGGCGGCGTAGGTTCCATAGCCGATGAAGAGGTGGGCCTTGGCGAGGTCCCTCTGGTTCTCGTAGCCGGCCCGCTCGGAGGTCACGATGCCCATCACCACCGACGCGAGCATGCCCGCCGCGGCGGTCATCATGGCGACCCGATGCAGGGTCGCCCGATCGAACCCTTGGCTCTCCTTCCGCAACGGGGAGGGTGCGAGGAAGGCGATGAGCTCGTTGGTCACGAAGAGGCCGAAGGTGGTGTAGGCCAACGCGGCGTGGGCCCGAGTGAAGCGGCCGGAGCGATCTCCCCCACCAAAGCGATCGCGGTAGTTGAGCTGGCCCAAGACCAGCGTGGACAGCTCCAGCGCCATCAGGCCGATCCCCAGCCCCTGGTGCACCTTCAACATGCTGCGCCGGGTGGCGAGTGCGCCCTCGTCCACGGGAGGCTGCGCCGGCTGCGCGGGAGCGCCCAGCAGGTCGAAGTCGAGGGACGGTGCCGCTGCGGGTGCCTCCATCTTCGCCTCCGCGGCCCCCAGGATCAGCGGCGGAAGGAGCCGCAACGCCTGAGCCACGGGTAGGGAGGATGCATCCCCGCTTGCGCCCTGGGCAGAAACGGGTGCGGCTCCGAGCAAGACAGCGCACATCGCTGCGATGGGCAGCATGAGGTCTCCTTGAGCATGCTTGTAGGCCATTCACTATTCGGCCCCTCGTCGGGGCGCAACAGTTCCTCCCAGGCGCTGGCCAGGCGGCAAGGGCCCCAGCCCAGAGGCCACACCGCCGGTCCTGCCGGCCGCTCAAGGACGCCGGAGCACGCCGCTTGAGCGATCGCGACCGCCTGCCGTGGCGGACCAGACGAATCCTGGTCGGCCGCCCTCTCGCAAGGTCACTCCAGCGGATCGGTCTCCTGGATCTGCCCGATGGCTCCTTCGGGTCCGATCTCCAGCTTGTACTCCGAGCGCTGGCCGTCCTCGTCGAGGTCCCCTCGGGCGTAGGCCACCGCCGACCTCGGCCCGGTCACCCTCACCTCGTACTGGTAGCGGACCTTGCCTTCCGGCTTCCAGCCGATCTGAGCGAAGCCATCGTCGGGGGTGAACTCCGCCCCCATCCTTCCCGGCACCGTCGCGGGCACCGGCCCGGCAGGCATGAAGGCCTCGTTCTCAGCAAAGTGCATCATCTGCACCGTCTTGATCGCCATCAGGTTTATCCGCGCCTCGCTGGCCTTGGCGCGATGCTGGTAATTGATGAAGTTGGGGATGGCGATGGCCTCCAGGATGCCGATGCAGGGAATGGAGCATCCGGCGACGATCGCGAGGATGATGAACCAGCTCAAGCCTCCCTTCTTCGGCGTGGCGATCACGTTGCCGCACGAGCAGCTGAAGGTCTCGCCTGGCTTGCGGGCGGAGACGTCGTGGCGGGCGTTGCACTTCGGGCAGCTGACGATCATGGATTTCCTCGAGGGCGAGCGTTCGAAGGACACATGCCGACTAAGCGTTGGGAGCCTTGCTGTCCCTTGGCGGTTGGCCGCCGAGAGCAGCCTGCTGATAGACGAAGTTGAGCACCTCTGCGACGGCATCGTACAGCGCCTCGGGAATCTCCTGGCCGACGTCCACGCGGTACAGAGCGTGGGCCAGCGGCACGTTGCGGACCTCGCTGATCCCTGCCTGGCGCGCGATGGCCTTGATCGTCTGGGCCCGGGCATCCAGGCCCTTGGCGACGATGCGGGGCGCCTCGTCGCGCTCGCGGTCGTACTTGAGCGCCACCGCGTAGTGGTCGGGGTTGGTGACGACCACGTCGGCGTCGGCCACGGCGTCCATGGCCGCGCCCTCGAGGATCTCCTGGTGCAGCTCCTTGCGCTTCGCCTTGTGGTGCGGGTCGCCCTCGGACTCCTTGTATTCCCGCTTCACCTCGTCCTTGGTCATCATCATGTCCTTCATGAAGGACTTGTGCTGCCACCAGACGTCGAAGATGGAGAAGAGGATGAAGATCAGCGCCACGCGGGTGGTGAGCTTGTAGATGATGGTCCCGGCGGCAAGCATGATCAGGTCGGGATCGGCGCGGGCAGTGGTGACGATGAGCCGCAGCTCGCCCTTGACCACCCCGTAGGCGATGTACCCGGTGATCGCCAGCTTGGCGCTGCTCTTGAGCAGCTCCACCACCTGCTTCTTGGAGAAGAGGTTCTTGAGCCCCTCGAGGGGGTTGAGCTTCTCGAGCTTGGGGAAGACCGGCTCGAGGGTGAAGTTGGCGCCGACCTGCACGAAGTCGGCGAGCGCGCCGATGAGCGCGCCGCCCATGGCCGGAGGAATGGTCAGCAGCACCACCAGCCAGAGCCCGTGGTAGACGTTGGCGGCGATCTCCTCCACACCAATCTCGCGCAGCTTCACCGTGGCGAAGGCCTCGAAGAGGACCTCACGGTAGTGCTGGTAGGTCAGGGGGAAGGTCGCGGCCATCACGAAGAAGCCGACGATGAAGACGAGCGACCCCGTCAGGTCGCGCGATTTCCAAACCTGGCCCTTCTTTCTGGCGTCGTCGAGCTTTTTGCCCGTTGGTTCTTCGGTCTTCTCGCCGCCTTCGTCGGCCACCCGCCATCACCTCCCTTCGAGGTCTTTCCGAGGCCGCGGCCGCAGGGCCCGGCGTCGGGCGTCAGGGTCATGAGAACAGGTAGATGGAGTGCTGCACGTGCCGGAGCATGACCTGGAAGATGCTCAGCAATCGCTCGTAGAGGACCACCAGCGCGCTCAGGGTGATGAACGCGACCAGCATGGGCTTGATGGCCATGCTGATGAAGAAGACCTGGATCTGCGGGACCACCCTGTTGATGAGGCCCAGCGCGAGGTCGGTGATGAAGGTGGCGATGGTCGCGGGCGCTGCCAGGGCGATCGCCACGATCAGCATGTCCGCGGTCATGCGGATCACCATCTGGAACAGCGGCCAGAACCCGTGGGCGAACTTCGGCCAGGAGTTGAGGGGGATGACCTGGAAGCTGGTGAAGAGCGACTGGAGGACCACGTGATGCCCGTTGAGCCCCAGGAAGATCACGATGGTCAGCTGGAACTTGAAGTCGGCGTACAGCGTGGCCTGCTGCTGGATCTGCGGCACGAACACGGTGGCCATGTTCGCGCCGGAGACGGTGTCCACGAACGTGCCCGCGCTGCGCGCCGCGTCGAAGGCGAAGGAGGCCATCAAGGCGATGGTGGTGCCGACGAAGACCTCCTTGAGCATCAGCATCAGGAAGGCGATGGACCCCGGCGGGATGGGGGTGTCCGCCACGAAGGGATAGAGCAGCAGGCTGAAGGCGATGCCCACCCCCAGCTTGACCTGGCTGGGGACGACCTCCCCGCCGATGAAGGGCGCCAGCAGGATGAGCGGCAACACCCGCGACATCAGGAGCGCCCAGATGAGCAGCACCTGCGAGAAGTTGGCCTTGATGCCGAGCTCTTGGAGGATGGACTCCATGCGCGTGGGCAGCGCCGGCCCGCTCAGCGCACCATGTAGGGGAAGCGGTCGAACATCTGGTAGGTGAAGGCCAGCAGCTGGTGGCCTATCCACGGTCCGGCCAGCGCCAGCACCCCGAAGACGATGATGATCTTGGGGGCGAAGGTCAGCGTCTGCTCCTGGATCTGCGTGGTCGCCTGGAACAGGGAGATGATGAAGCCCACGACCAGGCTGATGAAGATGGGCGGCGCCGAGGCGATGAGCGTGAGGTAGAGGGCCTCGCGGGTGATGTTGGCGACATAGGTTTCGATCATCATCGGAAAGCGCCCCGTTGGCAGGACCTCGAAGCTACGGCCTACAGCTCACAGCCTCTCTCACAGGTAGCTGATGACCAGCCCTTTGGTGATCAGGTACCAGCCGTCCACCAAGACGAAGAGGAGCAGCTTGAACGGCATGGAGATGGTCGTGGGCGACAGCATGTGCATGCCCAGGGCAAGCAGGATGTTGGCCACCACCATGTCGACGACGATGAACGGCACGAAGAGGATGAAGCCTATCTGGAAAGCCTGCTTGAGCTCGCTGATGACGAACGAGGGGATGCAGATCATGAAGTCGCGATCGCTGAGGTCCGCCTTGTCCGGCTCGGAGCGCAGGCGCTTGGCCAGGTTGAAGAACATGCTGCGGTCCTTCAAGGTCGAGTGCTTGACCAAGAACTCGCGCAGCGGCTCCTTGGCCTTGTCCGCCGCCTGGATGAGCAGGCCCACCGACTGCTGGCTCATCAGCTCACCGGGCTGATCGACCAGGGTGCCCGCCGCCCGGAACATGTCCAGGCCCACCGGAGCCATGATGTAGATGGTGAGGATGATCGCCAGCCCGGTGATGACCTGCGTCGGGGGGATTTGCTGGGTGCCGAGCGCGCTGCGCACGATGGAGAGCACCACCGAGATCTTCACGAACGAGGTGACCATCAGGATGAGGAAGGGCACCAGCGACAGCGCGCCCAGAGCCACCATCAGGACCAGGGGCTTGGACGCGATGGAGCTGGGCTGGAGGCTGGACACGGGGTCGCCAAACTCGGTCGACTTGGCCGCGGCGTGCTGCGCCGCGAACACCAGCGCCGGAGCGAGCATCACCGCCCCCGCGAAAAGGCTCATGAGCGCGGCGCGGCGCGTCGGACGAGGGAGGGAGGAAGACACCATGGCTGACCTCGTCAGGGACTCTGCTGCGGCCCGCTCTCACCGCTGGTCGGGGGCTTGGCCACCGGCTTGACCAGCAGTCGCGACCAGAAAGGCTTGCCGCCGATCGACGGCGCGAAAGGAGCCGGCCGCTCCGCCTTCCTGGTCAGAGCGGCGCGGGTGCGCTCACCGTCGAGGCGCGTGAGGTAGCTGACCTCGCCCTCGCCCACTCCCAAAAGCAAGAACTCCTCGCCCGCCTCGACCAGATAGACCGTCTTCTTGGCATCGAGCGACACGCGCTCGTGGATGCGGATGACGCCCTGCCCCCCGGGCTGGATGCGCAGCAGCTTGCG
>JACRCT010000337.1 GCA_016218885.1 Deltaproteobacteria bacterium
GGACGCGGCATGAGGGAGGGGAGCGCGTCCTCTGCGTCGAGGATCCACGTGCAGCCACGCCGGATGGGGGCACGAGAAGGGAATGGTGGGACGACGCCCGGTTCCAGCGGCGCCGAGGTGAGCGTCGCGCGCTTCGGCTTCCGACCCTCCCGGTGCACGCCCTGCGGGTCGAGGAGCCGTCACGGCACGCGGGGCTGGCAGAAGTGGCGGTCCCAGAACTTCGGCCCCGAACCATTGGACGACCTACGACGGGGTGCACGGCAACCTCATCGTCCAGCTGGCCGACGGTTCCGCGGTGAGCAGCGACTTCTCAGCGGGTTGGGCAGATCGGCGTCCATGCCGGGCTCGAGCGCCGAGCGGCGGTGGCTCCAGGGGATGCCATAGCGGCCGCGGACGAGCATGCAGGGAGGATGGTGCCTGTCTTCACCTTCCGTTCCCAGTTGCTGGCGGACAGCCGAGCCTGGCGGTATGGAGTGATGCCGTGGAATGCAAAGACAGGCACCAGCACCCAATGGCCTTCCCCATGGCAGTCGAGGAGCCTTCCGAGCTCGAGAAGCGGTTCGGCCGCCTGCACGCCGAAGAGCGGTATCAGGAGCTCGCGACCGAGGCGCTGGAGGCCTGGGGCGGCGAGCTTTTGGGCTTCCTGGTGGCTCTGCACCACGACGAGGAGCTCGGAGCGGAGTCCTTCTCGGTCTTCGCGGAGGCGTTCTGGAGGGGGCTGCCGAACTTCGAGAATCGCAGCTCCCTGCGCACCTGGGCCTACGTCGTCGCCCGCAACGCGGCCCACCGTGCGCACCGCGACCGCAAGACGAGCTGGGTCGCGCTCTCGAGCCCTGAGGTGGCGCGGATCGAAGCCAAGGTGCGCACCGAGACGCTGCCCTTCCTACGGGGCGGCCTGCGGGAGGGACTGGCCCAGCTTCGCGCCGACCTCAACGAGGATGACCGAGCCCTGCTCGTGCTTCGCGTCAGCCGCGGCCAGTCCTGGACCGATATCGCTCGCATCCTCGGCCCGAGCGACGAGCCGGAGGCCTCTGAGGCCCTGACCCGCCGCGCCGCGGCCCTGCGCAAGCGCTTCCAACGCCTCAAGGAGGAGCTCCAGAAGAAGGCCCGCGCGAGGGCGAGCGATGAGCGCTGAGCCGCCTGGACAGGCGAGCGCCCCCTCTGGCGAGGAGCCGGAGGAAGGCTCCTCGCGGGCGGAGGTCTCCTCCTTTCTCCGCGAGATCGCCCGGGCGCCGAGCCTCGCCGCGCAGCGCCTGCTCCCCCCGGCGTTGCGGGCGCCGTCGCCGTTCGTCGGCACTCGCCTGGGCCGATTCCGGATCGAGGCCTGCATCGGAGCGGGAGGGATGGGCGAGGTCTTCCGGGCCCTCGACGAGAGCTTGCAGCGGCCGGTGGCGTTGAAGCTCCTCACGAGCGTCGATCACGCACGCGACGAGGTGATCGCCGAGGCACGGCGCGCGGCGGCGGCACGCTCGCCGTTCATCATCTCCATCTACGAGGTGGGCGAGGTCGACGGTCGAACCTTCATCGCCATGGAGTACCTCGAGGGTGACACGCTGCGCTCCCGGCTGGCGAGGCCGACCCCGATGCTTGGGGTCCTGCAGATGGCAAAGGCCCTGGCCGGCGCCGTCGCCGACGTCCACCGCAGCGGTATTCTCCACTGCGATCTGAAGCCAGAGAACGTTGTCGTGCTCGCGGGAGGCCACCTCAAGCTGGTGGACTTCGGCCTCGCCTGTCCCATCGGGGGTCGCGAGCCACCCCGGGGAGGGACGCGCAGGTACATGCCGCCGGAGCAGGGTCGTGGCGAGCCGCTCACCCCGGCGGCCGATCTCTTCGCGCTCGGGGTCATGCTGTGCGAGGCATGGCTCGGCGGCCTGCCGGCCCCTGGCGAGCGTGAGCCAGGATGTCTGGCATCGACGATCCGAGCTCGCGCCCGCCGAGCCCCGCGACGCGAGCGGCGCGGCGCGGTTCAACTCGCGGACGTGCTCGCGCGCTGCCTCGAGGTGGAGGCGGGCCGTCGTTGGTCCGACGCGAACGCCCTTCTTGCCGCTCTCGAGGCCGTGGACACGCACTCGTCTCGCCTCCACCCGGGGCTCGCGGTCCTCGCGGGGCTCGTCCCCCTTCTGGCGGCGGGCGGACTCTGGCTTGCCCACTCCAGAGGATCGCTGAACGCGACTCATGAGCGGCGAGTGGTCCAAGGAGCTACGGGAGTCGCCGATGCCCGGCTCTCGCACGATGGCCAGCGAGTCGCCTGGATCGACGGGCGAAGGCTGAGCATTCGCCGGCTCGAGCCCCTGTCGACCAGCTCAATCGACCTGCCAGAAGGAGTCTCTCCCCGCGGGCTCGAGTGGATGCCCGGAGACCAAGCGCTCGTCGTCGCCGATGCCTCCGGGCTCTGGCTCGTCGGGGGCGACCCGCCGCGCCGCATCTCCCGACGAGTGTGCCGTGATATCGCCCTCTCTCCCCAAGGGAAGTGGTTGGCGTGCCTAGACGACGAAGGGCTGCGCCGAATCCCGGTCGATGACGGGGACGAGAAGCTTCTCCTCGCGCGCATCGAAGGCGAGAGCCTCGACGGGCTCTCCTGGTCGCCCGATGGCGGGCAGATCGCCTATGGCCGTTGGCGCTGGGGCGCGGGGAGCCGTGTCACGCTGGAGTCGGTCTCCGTGGATGCAGAGAAGCGCCTTGTGCTTTTCGAGGGCGGGGAGCTCGTGGCACCTGCCCCCAGGGCGGGGCTCTTCTTTTCCTGGGCGCCAGACGGGCGGATTCTCTATGCCTCGTACCTTCGCTCGCCCACCGGCTTCGACTGCGAGCTCAGGGCGCTCTCCGTGGATCTGCAAAACGGAAAGGCGCAGAGGAGCGAGCCCCTGAAGGGGCTTGGGCCTGGGACGGTGAGCGGGTTGCAGGCGACGCTGGGAAATCGGCTGGCGCTGCTGCGTTCGACCACTCGCTTTCAGACCTATTGGGCGCCGTTGCTCGAGGGCGGCGGGCTCGGCGCGCTGAGGCGCCTCACGCAGGGGGACGGCAACGAGCGGCCGTGCGCTTTCACCGAAGACGGCAAGGGTCTGCTGCTCATGACGGACGTCGATGGCTCGTGGGACCTCCATCTCCGACGGCTGGGTAGCGAGGAGGCAGCTCCCGTCGTCCGCGGCCCAGAGGACACGACCTTCGGCCAATTCGTCGACGCCCACCACCTGCTCTACTGGAGCCTTCCGGCGGTCGGGATCGGGGAACAACAGTGGGCTTGGGTGTTGCGTCGCCCGCTGGAGGGCGACGTGCCGATCGTGGTGCGGCGCACCGACAAGGGGCTCACCCGGTTCCGCTGCGAGGCCTTTGGAGAGCGCTGTCTGTGGGGGGAGCTCGAGGGGGCCGATCTCGTCCTCTCTGACTTCTCTGCGGTCGACGGTCGAGACCTTGGCCGCCGCTGGCGCATCACGGGGGTAGGTGAACACGCTCACCAGTTTGCGGTCAGCCAGGACCTCTCGCGGGTCGCCGTTTCGCGCCCCGGCGGGACGACGGCGATGTTGGGCTTGGCCTCGGGATTCTCGCGGATGGTCGAGCTCGATCGCTCTTGCGAGCTCGGCTCCGCGGCGTTCTCCTCGGACGCGAGCTCGCTCTTCGTGGTCGCGGACTGCTGGACGGAGCCGGCCCATCGCCTCTACCGCGTGGCGTGGGACGGCGCCGCCACGATGGTCTGGTCCGACGACGTCACCGCTCTCTCGTCGCCCGTCGCCTCGGCGGACGGGCGCTTCCTCGCGTTGTCGGTCCATGACCGGCGGACCGACGTTTCCGTGGCCACGCTCGAGCCCTAGTCCGAAGTTGGAGCTGCGGACTGGGTCAGCGAGACGACCCGGATTCGCACTTCGAAAACCCGCTGTCACAACGCGCGCGCAGCTGTCTCTACCTACTCCTCGCCGGTCCTTGCGGCGGCGGGAGAAGGAGCGTGCACGCCATGAAGCTCAGGAGCCTTTTCGCAGCGGCAGTGGCCCTCGTCGTCCTTGTCGCCTGTGGCGGTGGTCCGCTCGCGAGCCTCGACGCGAGCATTTCCATGGATGCTGGCGAGCTGGCGCCCGCCGATGGCGGCGCCCTGGGGCTCATCGATGTTGGCGGGGTCGGTCCCGATGCGAGCGAGACGCCGGAGGACGCCGCGGCGAGCGCGCCAGATGCCGCGCTCACGCCCGCCATCATCTTCACCGTCGACGAAGGCGGCCAGGCGAGGCCGGTCACCTCGGTCGTCTACTCCGAGCCCTACGACGTTCGCCTCCAAGGATTCGAGCCTGGAGAGATCATCGAGCTGCAGGGAAGGTTGTGGGGCTACCGGTCTCACGCGGAGTTCCTGGTTGATTCCAGCGGCACTGTGGACCTCGCCCGCGACGCCCCGCTGTCGGGCACCTACCAAGGGATCGACGCGGATGGCCTGGTGTGGTCGATGGTGAAGGAGAGCGACCAGACCGGAAACACGTTCGACGTCACCTACGCGGCCCTGCGCCGCGGGGTGGAGGTCGCCACGGCGCGCATCGAGCGCAAGCCTATGGGGAGCGATGCGACGTTCGTCTCGCTCAGCGCCCATGGGCTCCGAGGGACGCTGATGGTCCCGGCAGGAGGGGGGCGCCATCCTGCGCTCCTGGTCCTTGGAGGGTCCGAGGGCGGAACCCCGCTCTTCGAGGCCGCCTATTTCGAGAAGATGGGCTACGCCACGCTGGCCTTGGCCTATTTCGGCACCTCGGGACTGCCCAGCCAACTCACCGACATTCCGCTCGAGTACTTCGACAGGGCGATCGACTGGCTGCGCGCTCGCTCGGAGATCGACCCCGAGAGGATCGGTGTGGCCGGCGGATCGCGCGGAGGCGAGCTCGCTCTCATCCTCAGCGCCAGAAACCCGCATCTCAAAGCCACGGTGGCGCTCGTGCCGAGCGGCTTGGTGATGGGCAGCGCGTCGCAGGCGAATCTGGCCGCGTGGACCTCGGGCGAGGTTGCGATTCCCTACTTCGGGTTCGCGAGTGGCGCGTGGCCGGTTAGGGAGACCCTGCCGAATGGAGAGACCGGTTATCGCTTCAGCCCGGTCACGGAGGCCGATCTCGACGCGGCACCGCCGCAGGAGATCGACGCCGCCCGGATCCCGGTGGAGATGGCCAAGGGACCGATCTTGCTGCTCGCGGGAGAGGACGACGGGCTTTGGCCGTCGTGTCGGCTCTCCAAGTACGCATGGGACACCTTGCTAGCGAGCCAACACGCCGACAGCTTCGCGGACGGCTACGAATGCTTCCCCCAGGCCGGCCATCTCTTTGCCTTCCCCGGATGGCCGACGACCGAGTCCTACGCCACCCAAGCCGGCGACGGCACCTGGTTGGTGGCCGGCGGGACCGCCTCCGGCAATGGGCGCGCGGGACGTCTCTCCGACACCCGGATTCGGGCCTTCCTCGCGACCGCGCTCGGGAAGTGAAGCCCAGCGGCTTCGCGACTTCGGCGGAGGCGATGAGCGCACTGCAGGGGCGCTGGGCGCTGTGCAAGTCGGGGATGAACCTGGAAGGGTGCCCCGGGCCTCAATTCCGGAAGGAACTCGAGATCGCCGGTGGCGGAGCTGTTCCCACCGACGGACGACGGCGGCGAGCCGCTGGAGCGCGCGCGGGATCTCCCGGACCGAGTGGAAGCGCCGGGAGGGCCGGGAGGCCCGCCGCACACGTCGGTGGTCTTTCTCGACGACCACGAGGGCGTGGTCGTCCCGTCGGACTGTCGAAATCCGGCCACGCGCTGCAGGTGGGGCAGGCTGCGCAAGAGGTCGCGGCGCCGCCAGAGGTGCCGCAGCGCGCCCAAGCGGTGGGCAACAGGCGACCGAGATCCGCTCCCGCCTGGCCCGGAAAGCCTCGGAGGCGGCTCGCCGTCTGCGCGAGTTCCGCCTCCATCCCCGGAGGCAGCTCGGTTACCGACCGCTCCACCCGACGCCAGGCGATGGTCCTCGACGCGGTGTTCGTGCAGGAGGCGGCTCAAAGCAATTCCCAATTCAGCTCGTAGCGCGTGCTGCGACCCTCACCCCTCTGTACCAAGAGCCCGCGGCCCAGGAGGTCGGTGAGGTCGCGGGTCGCCGTCACCTTCGACGCCTTGGTCATGCCCCGGTACTTCTGGTTCGTCAGGCCGCCCTGGAAGCCACCCGGCCCGGCCTCCAGCAATCGGGCCATGGCCTTCGCCTGCCGTTCGTTGAGCCCGTAGGCGGACGGCCGTTGCCAGAAGCGCGCCCTCTTGAGCGCCGCCTCGACCTCTCGGCCTGAGCGTTCGATGGCTCGGCGAACGCACGCGAGAAACCATGTCAGCCATGGGGTGATGTCCCCGCCGCCTCCCTGAGCTTCCTCAATCGCTTGGTAGTAGGCGCTTCGCTCCTCGTTGATCTGCGAGGAGAGGCTGTAGAAGCGCCGGCGGCGTTTCTCGGCCTGTGCGAGCGCCATGTCCGCGAGCGCTCTCCCGACCCGGCCGTTCCCGTCCTCGAAGGGATGAATCGTCTCGAACCAGAGGTGGGCGACGCCTGCGCGGACCATCCCGTTGAGGTTCCCGGCGCTCGACTCCCACCAAGCGAGGAGTCGTTGAATCTCCTCTGCTACTCGCTCTGCCGGCGGAGCCTCGAAGTGGACCCGCTCCCTTCCGATCGGCCCCGAGACGACTTGCATGGGGCCGTCACGCCACTCGCCGGCGCGGATGCGCGAGAGGCCGGAGTAGCCGGTGGGGAAGAGAGCGGCCTGCCACCCCTTCAGCCTCTCGGCGGTCAGCGGCTCATCATGCCGGCCGGTGGCGTCGAGGAGCATCTCGACGAGGCCGTCCACATGCCGTGGCGGCGTCGGCAGACCAGCGGAGTCGAGGCCCAGGCGCCGGGCCACCGAGGAGCGCACGGCTTCTCGCGAGAGGCGCTCGCCCTCGATCGCCGAGGTCGTCACTGCCTCCTCGACGAGGGCCTCCACCTCCAACGCCTGGCGTTCTTGCTCGAATCCCAGGGCCTCGAGTTGTCCGAAGAGCCGTCCTTGGGCATGAGAGGACCGGCTCAGAGGCTCCAGGAGCGCTCCGTCGTTCCAGCGGAGGATGGGCCAACTTGCAAGTTGCCAGACGAAGGTTGCCACGGCGTGATCCGGTCCTAGGCCTGCGCCTAGCGGCTGACGATTCCGATCATGAGCCGATTACGGCCAACTGCGGTTCATCACTTGAACCGATTAAGGTCAGAGGATACACGAGCGGACCTGGCGCACCACCAGCGAGGATCCGAGCGAGGCTGCAGGACTACGCCTTTTCTGCCGCAGGCCGGCGCTGTGCTCGCTCGGAAGCCACGCGAGGCCGGGCTTGCCCCGCTGCCTGCAGCACAGGGAGAGGTGGAGGCGGCCGTGGCGCCGCTCGTGAGGCTGTCGCCGGTGAGTGGCCGTCATGGAGCGCACCAGCGCCACCTTGCCGTTGGTCGGGCCGTCGCTGATGGCTCGGTCAGCGCCGCTTCCGCTGTTTGGCCTGCGCGGCTTTGCCTTGCTCCACCAGCTTCAGCAACTCCGGCGACACCAAGATGTTCGTCCCCGAGCTGGGGCTCAATCCTTCGACGTTGAGGGGAACCATCTCGGTCTTCGGCTGGCGCGGCTTCACCCCGCTGCC
>JACRCT010000343.1 GCA_016218885.1 Deltaproteobacteria bacterium
CAAGAAGATGGCCGAGGCCCGCATCAAGGTCATTGGCGACATCCCCATCTACTGCGCGCGCGACTCCTCCGACGTCTGGGCCAGCCGCGAGGTCTTCCAGCTGGCTGCCGATGGCACGCCCAAGGTCGTCTCCGGGGTGCCTCCCGACTACTTCTCCAAGGACGGCCAGCTCTGGGGCACCCCGCTCTACGACTGGAAGAAGAACAAGGTCGATGGCTTCACCTGGTGGATAGGGCGCCTGCGCGGCGCCCTGCGCCAGGCGGACGTGGTGCGCATCGACCACTTCCGTGCCTTCGAAAGCTACTGGGAGGTCTCTGCCGAGGCCACCACCGCCAGAGGTGGCAGGTGGGTCAAGGGCCCGGGTGCTGACTTCTTCAAGCTGGTGCGCAAGGCGTTGGGCGACGCCCCCTTCATCGCCGAGGACCTGGGCGTCATCACCAAGGCGGTGCGCGACCTGCGCGACCAGTTCGATCTGCCGGGGATGAAGGTGCTGCAGTTCGCCTTCTCGGAGGGCGCCGCCAGCCCCCACCTGCCCATCCGCTACTCTCATAACTCGGTCTGCTACACCGGCACCCACGACAACGACACCACCGTGGGCTGGTACGAGAAGGCCTCGGACAGGGAGAAGGATGCCTTCCGCCGCTTCACCGCTACCGACGGCAGCTCCTGCCACTACCACATGATGCGCCTGGCCTTTGCCTCGGTCGCCAACCTGGCCATCGTGCCCATGCAGGATGTGCTCGGCCTGGGCGCGTGGGCCCGCATGAACGTGCCCGGAGTCGCCAAGGGCAACTGGGGTTTCAAGCTCACCCCGGATCAGCTCAGCGAGGGAGCGCAGCGAACGCTGCGCGAGCTGACCGAGCTGTTCGGCCGCCTGCCGGGGCAGAAGGAAGCGCAGGACGAGGACGCGACCGCCGCGGCTTGAAGAGGCGGCGACTGGCAGGGGGTAGACCCCCACGGCAGCACGCGCCCGCTCCTTCGCGCCCCGCCCGGTCTGTCCCGGACGGGGCGCTTTCTCTCGAATCGCTGGTTTCGTCCCCAGCCCGCCCTTAGGTGTGGGTGTCGGTTGTCGGCGGCGCCGTCAAAGGCCCGCCGGAAAGGGAGTGACCCAACGATGGAGAAGCGAGTGAACGAGCAGGCAGCTGGAGCCCCCGTGGTGCGGCTGACCGAGAAGGCGGTCGAGGCGGTCAAGCGCACGCTGGCGACGCAGAAGCTCGAGGGACACCGGCTCAAGGTCGCCTTGCGTCCGGGCGGCTGCGCCGGTTTCCAATACGATCTCGACGTCGTCGAACGGGTCGGGCCAGGCGACTTGGCCTTCGAGCAGGACGGGGTGGGGATCATCGTGGACGCCGGTTCGGCCCACTTCCTCGCCGGAACCGAGATCGACTACGTCGATGACGGCCTGCACGCGGGTTTCGCCTTCCAGAATCCGAATGCCCGCACTTCCTGCGGCTGCGGCTCCTCGTTCCAGGCTTGACGAGCCGGCTGTCGGGGGTCGGTCGGAATAGAATCTCCAGAGCTTCCGGTCGGTTAGGAGAAGGGCGGCTCCTCGGGGCCGCCCTTCACGCGAGAGAGAAGCAGCCGCTTGCGCGGGACCTGTCGGCGCTTGTCGGATAGCGGCCCTGCGAGCGGCCTTGTGCCTCGGCCGGGGCTGGCTTGACACCCGAAATCCCCAGGGCTAGGGTCCGCGTTCTTCTAGGGCATGCCCGGGGTCGGGTGTGCGCGCGCCATCATCACTCCCCGTGGCGGCGCGGTCCATTTACCTGGGGTTCATCGAAGCGGTCAGCAGTCTTGTCCGCAGTCTGGAAGGTTCCTTTCTCATGGAGAATGCCGAGACCAAGCTCGTGGTGCCGGAGATCGAGGATTTCGCCGCGATGTTCGAGCAGTCCATCAAGGACCGCGGCGGCGAAGCCGTGCTGCAGGAAGGTGAGATCGTCAAGGGGACGATCGTCCAGCTCACCAAGGACTACGCCGTCATCGACGTCGGCTACAAGTCCGAAGGCCAGGTCCCGATCGCCGAGTTCACCAACGCCAAGGGCGAGGTGATCATCAAGGTCGGCGACCCGGTCGATGTCCTGCTCGAGGCCCGCGAGAACGACTCGGGCATGGTCGTCCTCTCCAAGGAGAAGGCCGACAAGATGCGCATCTGGGACGAGATCAGCGCCGCCTGCGAGCGCGATGAGATCGTCAAGGGGACCATCGTCGGGCGCGTCAAGGGCGGCCTCTCGGTGGACATCGGCGTCAAGGCCTTCCTTCCGGGCAGCCAGGTGGACATCCGTCCCGTGCGCAACCTGGACCAGTACATCGCCAAGGAATTCGAGTTCAAGGTCATCAAGTTCAACAAGAAGCGCGGCAACATCGTGCTCTCCCGCCGCGTGCTGCTCGAGAAGCAGCGCGAGGAGCTGAAGAAGGAGACCCTCAAGAAGCTCAAGGAGGGCGCGATCCTCACGGGCGTCGTCAAGAACCTCACCGACTACGGCGCCTTCATCGACCTGGGCGGCATCGACGGCCTGCTGCACATCACCGATATGAGCTGGGGC
>JACRCT010000344.1 GCA_016218885.1 Deltaproteobacteria bacterium
CATGGGGTCCGAGTCGCCGTAGATCGGCTCGCCGCCCGAGGTCCGGGCGTCCTGCCAGCTCGCCACCGGAGCCGGGTCGAGGCGGACGAGCAGCCCTTCGAGCCCCGCCGTGGGCAGGCCGTCGAGATCCTCCTCGGAGAAGGTGGCGAACACCGGGTGGGTGCCTGCCGGCACCGCGAGGCCCAGGACCCGGGCTGAGCCCATCGCCGAGGTCTCGGCCACCGCGAGACCGGCCTGGCCGACGCGAAGCTGGGCCACGGGTTCGCCGCGAACGGGGCTGTCGGCCAGCCTTTGCAGCCGGGGCTCGAGGGAGGACCCAGCGGGCTTCGCAGGAGCGGAGAGCCAGTCTCGTGCCTCCTCTGGAAGGTAGCGCTCGATGCCCCAGCCCTTGTCCGCCCACTGCGAGACGAGGCCGCGGGCCCGCTCTACCGGCAGCGCCCGCAAGAGCCAACCCCACTGCCTCTGGCGTGCGTTGAACATGCCGGCGAGCGACATGCTGAACCCCGGCCGCGCCAACATCGCGTCGTAGCGGGCGTCGAGCGCCCCCTCCTCGGCCGCCAGCGCCGCCGCCGTCAAGAGGGCGCCCCAATAGTGCTGCTTGGACTCGGAGGACTCGGCGATGGCCTTCTCCAGAAGCGGCAACGCTTGCGTGCCGCACACGCCGAGGTGGTCCGTCTGGGGCACGGTCTCGGAGGCGCGCCGACTCGGATTGCCTTCGAGCGCCGCGACCGTGGCGTCCCAAGCAGCCTGGTCCCACGTGTTGCGCATGAGCGCGTTGGCCCACGGCGACTCGTTGCGAATCGAGCGGGCCAGCGACAGGCAGCGCTCGTCGGAGAAGACCTTGCCGTGCCGGGACGCTAGCGCGAGCCCGCGGGCGAAGAAGTAGGCGTCGGCCATGTCAGCCTGGCCCAGAGACTCCGCCAACAGCTCGTCCCATCCTGCGGGCACCTCCTCCTGCTCCTTGGCGAAGCGCGGCGCCAAGCCCGCGAAGAGATAGCAGAAGAGAGCCCCTCCCATCGCCGGTCGCAGCCGGTCCAGCAAGGCGATGACCTCGCCCATCGGGTCGCGGCGGCGGCTGAAGATCTCACGAAGGCATTGGTGCTGACGCTGGAGCCGGTCGGCCTCGAAAGCGAGCAGGAAGGAAGCGAGGTCGGCCAAGGGAGCCTGGGCGAGCGCATCGACCATGTCCTCGTGGATGCGGGTGTGCTGCGCGAGCACCGCGGCCAGCGAGCGCCGGCCCCACTCCTCGGGAGTGCAGCCGAGCGCTAGCGCCTTCTTCTTCGTGTCCCACAGGGTGCCGGCCCCCGCGGCCAGCACGCCCAGGAGGCGCTCCTTGTCGGCTGCCGGCAAGTCGAGCCCCGCGAGCGCCCGCGCGAAGAGGATGGCGTCGCGCAGCTTGCCCTCGCCGGTGCCGGCGGCCCAGGCCTCGGGATGCGCCCGTACGCAGGCGACCAGCGCGGCGAAGCCGTCGTTGCCGAAGCCCGGCACCTGGCTCCCGAGGGAGTGCTGATCCACCGCGGCCTCCAGCATGAGGCGGGCGTCGGCAGGATCGACGGCGGCCGCCTGCTGCCCCAGCCACTCCATCACCCCGTCGGAGTAGGGCAGCTGCCCCTCGCGAGCGAGAGCCACCAGGGGGCGCAGCGGGTCGGGCCCCAGGGAAGAGCGGGAGAAGAGCTTGACCACGTCCTCCGCGGTGGACGCCTCTGGAAGCTTGGCGGTGAGCTTCTTGAGGTCCTTGGCGGAGAGCAGCTTCGCGGGGCCCGCGGCGGGAGCGGCAGGCTTCTCGGTTGGTGCGACGGGCCCGACTGCAGACGAGACCTCCACGTAGCCCTTGCCGGTCTTCTCGCTGATGAGCTTGCTCGCCGCCTTCTCGGCTGCCTGCGCCGAACCATGGTCCTTGGCCTGCTGCTGCCCATCGGTGCCGATGCGGCCGTAGCGCACGCGGGTGGCGCTCCCCTCGACCTGGATCTCCCAGAACTTGCTGGACTTCTCGTCGGTGAGCTCGAAGCGGCGCATGTCTCTTCTCCAGGCGTGAGATGGGTGCCGACCGGTCCCTAGTCGTCCTCTCCTCGGGGAACGTCGTAGGCCCGTACCAGAGGGAACATCGTGCCCGAGAAAGGTAAACCGAAACGGCTGAACCAAGCCAAGGAGGCGTGAGGGCGCTTCTTTCTGCGGGCTCTACCTCGTCGACCCGATCGCCCGGAGGGGGTCCGCGCTCAGTGCGACCGGCCGACAGCGCACACGCGAAGGGGATGGCCGCGGCTCCGGCCATCCCCTTCGAGATCGATAGGCCTGTCGCGCTCTAGGATTCCCTACTTCTTGCGCAGCTTCTCGCCGAAGACCTCACCCAGGCTGGTGCGCCCGACGCCTTCCTGGTTGAGGTGGTCGCGGTAGTCCTCCTCCACGACCTCGGAGAGGGCGCGCACCGACAGCGACACCTTGCGGTCGCGGGTGTTGACGTCGAGGACCTGCACCTCGATCTCGTCGCCGGCCTTGACCACGCTGGCTACGGTCTCCACGCGCTCGTTGCTCAGCTCGCTGATGTGGACCAGCCCCTCGATGCCGGGCTCGATCTCCACGAAGGCGCCAAAGTCGGCGGTGCGCATCACCTTGCCCTTGAGCCGGCTGCCGACCGGGTGCTTGTCGAGCAGCTCCTTCCAGGGGTCGGGCTTGAGCTGCTTGATGCCCAGCGAGAAGCGCTCGTTCTCGACGTCGATGTCGAGGACCATGGCCTCGATCTCCTCGCCCGTCTTGTAGAGGTCGCCAGGGTGCTTGACGTTGCCGGTCCAGCTCATCTCGCTGATGTGGACCAGGCCGTCGATGCCGTCCTCGACCCCCAGGAAGATGCCGAACTCGGTGATGCCCCGCACGGTGCGGCGGAGGATCGTCCCGGAGGGATACTTCTCGTGCAGCGACTCCCAGGGGTTGGCCAGCAGCTGGCGCATGCCCAGCCCGATTCGTCGCGACTTGGGGTCGACGTCGAGCACCACCGCCTTGATCTCCTGGCCGAGCTTCAGCTCGTGCGAGGGGTGCTTGACGCGCTTCCAGGACATCTCCGAGACGTGCACCAGGCCCTCGAGGCCCGACTCGAGCGCGATGAAGGCGCCGAACTCGGCGAAGCCGACCACCTTGCCGGCCACCTTCGTCCCGGGCGGGTACCTCTGCGCCGCGCTCGACCAGGGGTCTTCCTGAAGCTGCTTGAGGCTCAGACCGATCTTGCCGGTGGCGGCGTCGTACTTGACCACCTTCAGGGTCAGCTCCTGGCCGACCTTGAGGAAGTCACGCGGGTGCCCGACCCGGCCCCAGCTCATCTCGCTGACGTGCAGCAGGCCGTCCACGCCGCCCAGGTCGATGAAGGCGCCGTACTCGGTGAGGGTGCGCACCACGCCGGGCAGCACCGCGCCCTCGGAGAGCTTCGCCAGAATCTCCTGCTTGCGCGCCTTCTGCTCCTTCTCGAGCACCGCGCGGCGCGAGAGCACGATGTTGCCGCGGCGCTTGTCGAACTCGGAGATGGTGAAGCTCAGCCTCTCGCCGATCAAGGACTCGGGATCGCCTATGCGCCTCACGTCCGCCTGCGAGCTGGGCAGGAAGCCGCGCATGCCGATGTCGACCGAGAAGCCGCCGGGGACGCGCGCCACCACCGTGCCCTCGATCTGCCCGCCCTTGCCGCAGCGGGCGATGGAGTCCCAGGTCCGCAGCTTCTCGGCCTTCTCCTTGGAGAGGACGATCTGCTCGGGCTGCTCACCCAGCGCCTCGATCAGCACCTCGAAGCCGTCGCCCACCTTCACGGCCGGCTTGCCGTCGACCTTGGGGAAGTCGGTGAAGGGCACCTGGCCCTCGGTCTTCCAGCCGAAGGAGACCACGGCTGCGCTCTCGGCGAGGCGCACGACGGTGGCAGGGACGATCGCGTACTCCTGAAGCTCGGGAGCGGAGGTCGTCCCGGCGACGTCGGACGCGGCCACGTCCACGGCGTCGGTCGACTCGTGGGGCGGCGGGGGCATTTCGTGACCAGGGATGCTCTGCGGCTTGCTCTCCATGTCGGACTCTCCGGGCTCTCGATCGTTGGAACAACAGTCGAGAGCGATTCCCCCAGGCCTCGCAAAAAGCAGAAAGCGGCCTGGGCGCGGCAGAAGATACACCGCCAAACCCGCGGGACGAGTGGCAAATCGGCGTCGAACCGGGGGCTTTGGGCAGGCGCTCCTGCGCGTGGCCGGTGCGGGTCAAGGCCGCCGACCAGGGTGGCGCCCGACCAAGTGCTCAAGAGGAAGCGGGCGTCATCTCTCGCGAGGAGGCATCACCAGCGCCTCGCCCTCGGTCACCACCACGCCATCCTGGTTGGTGGCCGTGGTCTTCAGGCGGATGCGCTTGTTCTCGACGATCTCCAGCACCTCGACCTCGGCGGTGATGGTGTCGCCGAGCCTCACCGGCGC
>JACRCT010000018.1 GCA_016218885.1 Deltaproteobacteria bacterium
GCCCAGCTTCGCCCGCAGGTCCACGAAAGTGGGGCACAGGTTGAGCGCCCGCTGGTACTCCCCGATGGCGTCGTCGAACCGCCCGCTCGACATGTAGACGTCGCCGATGTCGGCGTACATGTTGGCGATCTTGCCCTTGACGAACCGGTCCATCTCCCCGGGCGCGGTCTGCCCGCGCGTGAGCGCGTTCTGGTAGACCTCCTTGGCCTCCCGGTACATCCCCATGTCGTTGTAGATGACCGCCAGGTTGAGCGCCGCCTCGGTGTAGGCCGGGTTGAGCTTCAGCGCCGCCTCGAAGGCCCGCTGCGCCCGCGCGAACGACCCCTGGTCGTGGTAGATGACGCCCAGCATGTTGTAGACGTCGGCGAACGACTGGTTCTGCTCGAGGACCTGCGAGAGGTACTTCTCGGCCTTCTGGTACTGCTTTCGCTGAAAGTGGCTGCGTCCCAGGTTCAGGATTTCGCTGAGGAACTCGTCCATCGACATCCTCGGGGGCTTTCGGAAGCCGCAGTTGGCCCACGTTCTACAACAATCCCGCTGCAAAGCGAAGCCGCCCGCCCTCTCGTACGAGGACGAAGCGAGCCCGCTCGACAGCCCTCGTTGCGGGGGCCTCCGCCTCCTCCAGGACCTCGACCTGCTCCCGCTCCACCCGGACGGTCCAGCTCCGGGGCTGGGCTGCCCCACCCTTCGCGATCCGCTCGCGCGCGGCCTCCAGCGCCTCGGCTCGCCCGAGCCGCGTGTCCGTCCAGGCAGCGGCGGTGAGCGGCTCCAGCGCCGCCGCGTCGCCCGAGCGGAGCGCGGCGTTCCGCGCCACCATCAAGGCTGCGGCTTCGGCCAGGGCCGGGAGAAGGGAGCCCTTCGGCCCGAGGGCCCCGGACGGGGTGCGGTCAAACGGGATCCTCTCGAGGCCGAGATAGCTCACGGCGATCGTGCAGGGAAGAGGTGGCGTCGGCATCGCTGCCGCCGGGGGCGGGCAGCCGCTCGCGGCCAGGGCGAGACGCCCCTCGGCATCGACGGTGCCGACCGCGGTGAGCCCGCCGGATTCCGGCTTGACCAGGAGCCGATCGAACTTCAGCCGGGAGAGCTGGAGCGAGCCGGCGCCCGCGACCTGGAGGGTGGCTCCCGTCTCTCCATGGCGCTCGAGGATGCGGAGGATCTCGGCCTCCGGGCCGGCGAACGGCTCGCAGCTCGGCGCGGAGCAGGCGGTCAGGCAGGCGGCGAGGAAGGCCGCCGATGGGCGCATCAGGTCCCCGAGAGCAGGCGCTCCGCCTCGCCGCGCGCGGGGTCCTGCGGGAACTCGGTGATGAGGCGCTGGAGGGCCGAGCGCGCCTGATCCTTCTGGTCCAGGGCGAGGTAGGAGCGGGCGAGCTTGAGCAGCGCCTCGCCGTCGAAGCCGGAGCCGGGGAAGTCGTTCAGGAGCTTGTTGAGCCGGCCGGCGGCAGCCTGCCAGCGCTTGCGGTGGAGGTAGAAGTCCGCGACGTAGAGCACGTGCGCGGCGAGCCGGCGCCGGATGTCGGCAGCCAGCCCCTTGGCCTCGGCCGCGTAGCTCGAACCGGGGTACTGGCGGATGAAGTCGTCCATGGAGATGCGGGCTTCGCGGACGGCAGACTGATCCTTCTGCGTCGAGGGCGGGAAGAGGATGAAGTCGGAGGGGATGTCCTTGTAGTGCGCGAGGGCGATGCGGAAGGCGGCGTAGTCGGCCTGGCCGTGGCTGGGGTGCATCTTCAAGAAGGTGCGGTAGCCCTCGATGGCCTCGACGTACTTCTCGCGGTCGAAGTTGGTGTCGGCGATGCCGAGGTCCGCGAGCGCCGCCTGGGCGGAGTACGGGAACTTGAAGCGGACGTGCTCGAAGTACTTGATGGCCTCCAGGTGGCGGCCGGACTTGAGCGCCTCCTGCCCGAGGTCGTAGTTCTCCTTGGCGTCGAGGGAGTAGGTGACCTCGCCGGGGGAGTCCATGTGCGCGCAGCCCGTGAGGGCCAGCAGAGCCAGCATCATCCCTGCCGCTGCCCCGCCGTTTGCCCGGAGCGCAGATGCGAGGGACGGACCTCGCAGTCGAGGGACCGCGGGTTGTCGGATCGTCTTGGCGTTCATTCCCGGCGGAACTTACTTCCGGGGTCCCTGAGGGTCAAACACCACGAGCGGGCAAGGGCCTCCTCGCAGCTTGGATTGGCGGGACCGCCGGCTCCAGGTGCCTGGCGGGCGGGGTGGACCGCTCGCCCCGGGCGCCGGAGCCGAGGAGCCTCGGAGCCGGGGGATCAGGCGCCTCGATCGGTCAGCGCTCGACTATCCCTCTTCCCCCAGCAGCTCCGTGACGACCTCCTCCGAGAACCCGCGCCCCGCCAGCCACCTCGCCGCCCGCGCCCGGTCCGCCGGCAGGGACTCCCGATCCACCTTCGGCCGCCGCGTCGCCAGGCACTCGCGCGCCAGCCCCAGCTCCGACCGCTCACCCTGCGCCTGGCTCGCCGCCCTCCTCGCCACCGCCTCCGCCACGCCCTGGCTCTCCAGCCTCTTCTCCACGGCCGCCGGCGCCAGCCGCTTCGACAGCGACTCCGCCCGCGCCGTCGCGAAGGCCTCGTCGTCCACGAAGCGCAGCTCCTTCAGCCGCACCATCGCCGCGTCGACGACCCCCGCCTCAAACCCCTTCTGCTCCAGGCGCCGGCGCAGCTCGGCCTCGCTCTTCCCCCGAGCGGCCAGCAGCTTCATCGCGTAGGCCTTCGCGGCCTCCACGGGATCCCCCCGCGCCATCAGGCCTGCCCCGGAGGCGTCGGCTGCTCCTCCCTGGCGATGGTCCACACCTCGGCCAGCGCCCGGGTCGCGATCACCTCCGACAGGAACAGCGTGAAGGCCACCCCGACCAGGCACGCCAGCAACCCCGCCGCCGCGGCCACGATCTGCGCGAGCAGCGCGATGGCCACCGAGATCGCCATGTTGCTCAGGTTCGCCTGGATGAAATGGAAGACCTGGTCCAGCTCGAACGCCGCCCCGAACCGCCCTGTCGTGTAGTAGCGCGCCAGCGCCACCGGGAGGATCAGCAGCATCGCCACGTGGACCACCATCCCCGCGACCGGGACCAGGCTCAGCAGCACGGCCGGCACCCAGAAGCAGATGGCGATGCCGACGATGGGCACGCCCTCCCGCAGGTCCCTGCCGAAGTCGAACCGCGGCAGCGGCGCGTCGGGTCTGTCGAGGAGCGTCAGGAACAGCCGCCGTTTGTACCCGGCCCGCACGAACGCGCCGATGAGCACGAGCGACAAGAGCCCGTAGACGCCGCCCATCAGCGTCACCCC
>JACRCT010000345.1 GCA_016218885.1 Deltaproteobacteria bacterium
ATGGGTGCCGTGGTCGGCGCCGGAGATGTTCCTGTCGTCGTCCACGAAGTCCCATCCGTGGACGTCGTCGATGAGACCGTCACGCTCGTCGTCGATGCCGTTGCTGGCGACCTCGCCCGGATTCGTCCAGCGGTTGTCCTGGAGCGCCGGGTGATCGATCTGGAAGTCGCCGTCGAGCACCGCCACCGTGGTCAGGTTCTGGTTGGTGCCGGTCTGCTCCAGCAGCACCGCGAAGTCCTTGTCGATCTCCGTGATGTTGCCCGCGGCGATGGCCTCGATGAGCTCCTTCCTGGGCGTCGCGCCCCACGGGATGTCGTAGCCGGCGCGAGTCAGGCATGAGCGCATGTCCTCGCGCACGCCGCTCTCGGCCTCGAACTCGTCGTTTCCCCACAGCTCGAGCACCGCGCGGGTCTCCGGCGAGGCGACCTGGGCGTGCTGCAGCTCGGGCTTGATCTGCGTCTCCCACTCTTCCTTGGTGATCTTCTTGTCGGCGACCACGCTCGGAATGATGTCGGAGATCTTGGGCATGGCGCTTCCGGGCAGGATGGGGCGGTTGGGCGTGTCGCCGCTTGTGGCCTCCCAGTTTCATGGGAAACTCGCCGGAGCCGCAAGCGTTCGCATTCTTGGGAGCTCTCCGATGTCGATGCCGCCGACGACCTTCGCCACGCTGAGCAAGGGGCCCGACCCGCTCCAGGCGACCGCCGATACCCTCGCCCTGGTCAGGTCGAGGGTTGGCGAATGCCCGGTGCGGGCGGGGATGGTCTTCAGCCGTGGGCTGGCCCGGGACGCAGTCGCGCGCGCGCTGACCAGCGCCTTCCCAGGTGTCGCGCTGGTGGGCGCAGCCTCCGAAGCCGCGGTCGCGGCGAGCGGGGCTTGCGAGGACGCGGCGCCGGCCCTCGCGGCCTGGTGGCTTCTCGGCGAGGGCTACACGGTCTCCGTCGCCACCGCCGCCTCCTCGCCCTCCGGCAAGGAGCTCGCGCAAACGGCCGTCGAACGCGCAGGGATCGAGGCCTTCCAGACCCGCTTCGCGGTGCTGCTGCAGGACGACACCCCGCTCTCTTCCGGCCTGTTCGAGATGCTGCCCAAAGGCGCAGCGTTCTTGGGCGCAGAGCTCGCTGGTGTCTGGACGCACGAAGGACCCGCGAGCGCTGCGCTGCTGATCAGCGACTGGCCCACCCGCCTCGCCACGGGCCTCGAGGGGGACTCCTTGGCCGAGGCGGCAAAGACGGGGCTGAAGCGCAAGGGAATCGATCCCACGAAGGTCGTCGGGGGGCTGCTGTTCGAGACGCGCTCCGACCGGGACCTGAACCTGGGCAACCCCGCCCCTTATGTGGCTGCGGTCGCACGCAGGCTGCACGGCGTCCCAGGGCGCTCGCCCGTCACGATCACCGCGGGGGCCCTGCTCCTCTCGACCGTCAAGGAGCGCGCGGAGGGCTGAAGAGCCTCTCCTCCAGATCGCGCGGGAGCTCGCGGTAGTCCGGGAGGATCCAGCTGGCGCCGGCCTGGCGCAACGCCTCGCCCGGGCTCGCAGTGGTGACGGCGGCCGTGGGGATGCCTGCGGCGACGGCCGACTGCACGCCGTTGACCGCGTCCTCGAAGGCCACGCAGTCCGCGGGAGGAACGCCCAGCGAGGCCGCCGCGGCGAGGTAGATGTCGGGGTGCGGCTTGCCGCGCGGCGTCTGCTCGGCGCCGATGACCTGCTGGAAGAAGCGGCTCAGACCGAGCCCCTCGAGGGCCAGCTCGCGGTTCTCGCGCGGAGCCAACGTGGCGATGGCCATGGGAATGCCCCTCGCCGAGAGCCGCTCGAGCAGCTGCACCGCCCCAGGAACCGGCTTCAGGTGCGGCCGGTAGCGCTGGCGGTAGAGAGCCTCCTTCTCTGCGCCCAGCCGCGCGACGTCGGCCGCGGTGGCCGAGGAGCCGAGCAGCATGGCGAGGATCTCGACGTTCTTCTTGCCCGCAGTCTCGGTCTCGAAGAACGCCTGCGGGTAGTCGAGCCCCAGCCGCCGCGACATCTCCACCCAGACTTGGGCGTGGAAGCGCATGTTGTCGATGAGGGTCCCGTCGAGGTCGAAGAGGGCGGCGCGCGCGGTCGTTGTCATGTCGATGTCGGGGGAGAGGGCCTCGGTACCAACCAGGGCGACGGAACCTACGCTGGCGCGGTGGGCATCGCAATCGGGTCCGCGATCGGTACACTTGCCCGCCTACCTTCCCAGCGAGCTAGCGCTTCATGGTCCGTCTCTATGCCCACCGCGGGGCCGCCGCGGAGCTGCCGGAGAACACGCTTGCGGCCTTCCGCCGAGCCCTCGAGCTCGGCGCCGATGCCCTGGAGACCGACGCGCACCTGACGCGCGACGGCCACTTGGTCCTCTCCCACGATCCCTCGGGCCGGCGCATGGCCGGCGTCAATCGCGAGATCCGCCGTTGCACCCTCGCCGAGGTGCGCTCTTGGGACGCCGGATGGGGCTTCGTGGATCGCGAAGGAAGGCGCCCCTTCGCCGGGAAAGGCCTTCGCTTCCCGACGTTGGAGGAGGCACTCGCCGAGCTTCCACAGGCGCTCTTCAACGTCGACCTCAAGCAGCGCTCTCCGGACATGATCCCCGCGACGCTCGAGCTGCTGCGGCGGATGCGGGCCGCGGAGCGCGTCCTCCTCGCGAGCTTCCACTCCGCCATGCTGCGCCACGTCCGCCGCCTCGGGTATCGCGGTCCGACCAGCTCGGGCCGCAGCGAGGTGGCGCGGCTCGCGCTGCTGCCCTGGCCGCTCGTCAGGCTCGCCCCGCCGCGAGGCACCAGGGTGCAGGTTCCCCCGTCGGTCGGCGCGATCCGCCTCGCCAGCAAGACGTTCCTCGATCGCTGCCACCGGCTGGGCATCCGGGTGGACTACTGGACCATCAACGCTCCGGACGAGGCACTGAGGCTCGTGGCTTTGGGGGCCGACGGGATCATGACCGACGATCCCGCGCGCATCGCGCCGGTGCTGGGAAAGGGACCGCAGGCGCGTCCCCTGTGAGCGGCTGTGGAGCCTTCCGCTCCTTCATCTGGAATGAAGCGCTATGCGAGGCTGCCGGCGAGCGCCCGCTTGGCCGATCGATGGTTTGACGCCTACCATGGCCGCCTCCTGGAGGCCGTCATGGTTCGCCCCGCCCTGGTCCTCGTCACGTTCCTCGCCGCTGCGCCTGTCACCGCCGCCTCTCCCGAGGTCGAGCGCATCCGTGCCGCCATCCGCGAGCAAGGCCTGTCCTGGGAGGCCGGAGAGACGAGCGTCACGCGGATGAGCCCCGCGCAGCGGGCCGGGCTGCGCCTGCCGCCGGGAGCCATCCCGCCCTGGGTCCACGCCCTGGGCGGCTACCGCCCCGCGAGGCCACCGCCGCCCCGTCCGAGCCTCAGGTCGCTGCCCGCCTCCATCGACTGGCGCAACCGCGAGGGCTTCAACCTGCTGCCACCGGCGCGCGATCAGGGCGACTGCGGCTCGTGCTGGGCGTTCGCGACCATCGGCGCCCTCGAAGGGGTCATGACCATCCGAAGGTCGGAGGCCAACTCGAGCCTCGACCTGAGCGAGCAGAACCTGCTCGACTGCGCCGCAGCGTCCCTGGGCTGCGCCGTCGGTGGAACCACCTGGGTCATGGCCGAGAACTACATGAAGAACACTGGGGTCACCACCGAGGCCTGCTATCCATACGCCTCGGGCGCGACCGGCGAAAAGGGCTCCTGCACTGCGCCTACCGGGACCTGTGCGAGCGAGATCGTCCGCTCGGAGGATTCAGCGCCGCTCTACAGCACCACTCCCAGCAGCCCCTGGAACCCCCCACCCTATATGCCCTCGCAAGAGGTGATGGACGAGATCAAGACCTATCTGCAGGAGCGGCCGGTGGGCACCAGCATGCGCGCCTACGACGACCTCTCGGCCTACACGAGCGGCATCTACGAGCCCATCAACACCACCCAGGGCAGCGCGCTGCACGCGGTGGTGATCGTCGGCTACGACGACGTGGGCAGCTACTGGATCGTCCGCAACTCCTGGGGCAGCGACGACTGGGGCGAGGACGGCTACTTCCGGGTCAGATACGGCGCCTCCTCAGTGGGGATGTTCTCCTTCGTCTACATGTACGACGAGGCCAACAAGGACCCCGCGTTTTGCCCGGACCTGCCCACCTCTCTCGAGCTCCACGGCACCTCTCCAGTGAACCTGAAGATCGCCAACTGTGGATCGGCGGTCCTGAGCTGGCAGGCGCAGCTCTCTCCGGCGTGGCTCAAGCTCGCCGAAGGCTCTGGCCAAGCGGTCACGAGCGGTGCGGTGGTCGCCGCGGGCACGACTTACAAGGTCTCCGCGACCCAAGCTCTGCCCGCGGGAGGCTCGGGGCAGATCGTGCTCACCGGCGCGCCCAACGGCCCCAAGACCATCGACGTCACCGTACGTTCGATGCCGCCCGATGCGGCGATGGCGGGACCGGATGCGGCACCTGCTGGACCCGACGCGGCACCTGGCGGAGCGGATGTGGGGGTCACTGCTGCGGACGCGTCTACCAGCGGGAGCAGCGATGCCTCAACCACGAGTTCCCAGGACGCGGGCATGACCTCGAGCTGGGATGCCAGCGCCGCCGTGGTCGCCGACGCCTCCGACGCTCAGGAAGAGGGGGACGGAGAGGAGCAGTCGGGGTGCGGATGCGCCGCCTCGAGCGCACTGCCTGCTGGCGGTCTGGCTTGGCTGGCCGTCCTCGCCACTCTCCGACGCAGGAGAGGTTGACCTGCGACTACAGGGCGCATTTCCCGCTTTGACACGTTCCTCCACAGCAGTCGCTTGCGGATTGGCAAGAGCTGCCTAGAGGCATGCAGCAATGCATCGTCTGCAGGTCGCACCTCGCTTCGCCGCAGCACTGAGCTCCGACCTGACACCCGCTCCCAAGGGGCATGCAACAGAAGGAATGGGAACCAGGAGTTGGCGAGAAGCAGGTTTCGCCCAATTCGCAGCCCCCACAGTTCTCTTCCGGGCAGAAGGGTGAAAGACCACACACCCTCTCGTTATTGACGCCCAAGCAACAAGCCACGCCTGCGTCGACCACGCCTGCGTCCCGTGGGCTGACGCTTGCATCGAGAGTTCCGGAGTCGAAGCCAACGTCCCGTGAGCCTGCGTCGATGGAGACGATGGAGCCCGAATCACCATCGCAGTCAGCTCCTTCCTGGCAGTAGCTTTCGACGTCCTTGAACTCCGGACAACCGATGAGAAACCCGAAGCAGGCAAGAGCAATCGCGTGGCGCATTCTGTTCCTCAAGGAAGCTGAAAGGTGATCGCTGCCATGGCGCCGCCGCGGGTAGGCGCGATGGTCGCTTGGGGCCCATCGGAGCCGGGGATCAGGAAGGTGATGACTCCCGCCACCAGCGCCGCTCCGCCGACCGACAGCGCCGCCACCCCCACCGTGGAGAGAGTCTGGGCGGTGTCCACCTTCCCCTGCACCTCGGCATTGGTGTAGGCGCGCGCCTCGGAGTCGGA
>JACRCT010000327.1 GCA_016218885.1 Deltaproteobacteria bacterium
CTGAGGCAGCGGTGCAGGCCGTGCTCGAGCTGCAAACCCCGCTCGCGCACGTGGTGTAGCCGCTCCATGCCCTGCAGCCGTTCGCGTCCGCCTGGCAGGTCCGCGTCTGCCCATTCGCACATTCCATGGCGCCGGCCGTGGCGCAGCTGTGGTTGCACACGCCGCAGGCGCTCCCGTCGCAGAAGCCGCTCGCGCAACTGGAGTAGGCCGTCCATGCCCGACACCCGTTCGCATCCGCCAGGCAGGTCCGCGTCTGCCCATTCGTGCACCCGGTGGCGTCGGCCGTCGCGCAGGTGTGATTGCAGACTCCGCACGCCGCTTCGCTGCTGCACCATCCGCTCGCGCAAGTCGTGTAGCCATTCCACGCCCGACAACCGTTACCGTCCGTCTGGCAAGTCCGAAGCTGACCGCTCGTGCATTCGGTGGCACCGGCCGTGGCGCAGGAGTGGCTGCACACGCCGCACTCCGCAGGGCTGCTGCACCAGCCGCTGGCGCAACTGGTGTAGGCCGTCCACGCCCGACACCCGTTGCCGTCCGCCTGGCAGGTCCGAAGCTGACCGCTCGTGCATTCCGAGGCGCCAGCCGTGGCGCAACTGTGGTTGCACACGCCGCAGGCGCTCCCAGTGCAGAAGCCGCTGGAGCACGCTGTGGGGGTGCTCCATGCCAGGCACCCGTTTCCATCCGCCTCGCACGTCTTCACTTGCCCGCTGGTGCACTCGGTCGCCCCAGCCGTGCACTCGTTGTTGCACGTCCCGCACTCCCTCCCACTGGAGCAGAAGCCACTCGGGCAGCTCCAGTACTCGCTCCAGTCGAGGCATCCCCCGGTCTGCACCTGGCAGGTGCGCGTCATCCCGTCCGCGCACTCGGTGAGGCCAGCCGTGCAGGAGCCGGGGCAGTCCCTACACAGTGCGCCATCGCAAACCCCACTGCTGCATGGCTGCGGCGTGCTCCACCTCAGGCATCCGTGGCCATCGGCCATGCACCTCTTGATCTTCCCCTCGCTGCACTCAGTGCCCCCCTGCCTCGTGCAGTCGCTCTGGCACGACCCGCACTGGCTGGCCGACTCGCAGAACCCGCTCGGGCAGGCCCGCTCCACGCTCCAGCTCAGGCAGCCCTGCTCGTCGGTCTCGCAGGTGCGGTACCTCCCATCGCTGCACGACCTCGCTCCTTCGCTCGCACAGCTGTCGTTGCACTCGCTGCCGGCGTCGAGCCCGCCCTCGTTCACCTCGCCTGCGTCCGGCACCTCGAGGATCGGATCCTCGAGCCCCGGGTTCTGCGCGCACCCGGGCAGCCCCCAAAGCGCCACGATTGATAGGGCAATTCCGCTTCTCGGGGCCATGGTCCTCATCGCTTTCTTCTCGGCCATCGTGGGATCGCGGCGCCCAAAGCCGCGATGGAGTGCCCGTCAACCCAGGGCGCAGCCTGGAGGCTGGTCGCCTTCGTCGCCGCCAGGGCTACGCCGTCGTTTCCAGGACAGCCAAGGTAGCACGCTGGAGGCGGCCACCTTCGCTTCGGCCAACCGCCTGTGGGCCGCATGAGACGCGGGCGGCCTCTGCGGGCAGCGGCCCTCGACGAGGGTCAGCACCTGCGGCGGCGCAAGGCACTGCGAGCGCGGGTGGGTTCGGATCAACCCCGCGGGAGTTCGGAAGAGGCGGCCTCGGCCGCCGCGCGGGTGCGATACTCGCGCAGGCGGTTGTAGAGGGTCTTCTCGCTGATCTCGAGGATCTGCGCGGTGCGCGCCTTGTTGCCGCCATTCCGGGCGAGGCTGGAGAGGATGTAGGCCTTCTCGGCCTCGGCCAGCGGCAATCCCAGGGTCAAGCGCAGGGTCTCGGTCTCGGGGACGTGGCCGGTGATCTCCGGAGGCAGGTGCTCGAGCCCGATCAGCTCGCCATCGGCGAGGATGACCGCGCGCTCGACCGCGTTGCGCAGCTCGCGCACGTTGCCGGGCCAGGCGTAGCCCTGCAGCACCCGCATCCCCTCGGGGGTGACACCGCGCAACCGCTTGCCCGACTCGCGATTGAAGCGCTCCACGAAGTGCTGGGCCAGAAGGGGCACGTCCTCGGCGCGCTCGCGCAGCGGGCAGAGGTGGATCTGAAAGACGTTGAGGCGGAAGAACAGGTCCTCGCGGAAGCGGCCCGCTCGCACCTCGGCGCGCAGGTCGCGGTGGGTCGCGCAGATCACGCGCACGTCCACCTCGATCTCCGCCTTGCCCGCGATGCGCCGCACCTTCTCGTCCTCGAGCACCCTGAGGAATTTGGCCTGCAGCTCCTGGGGCAGCTCGCCGACCTCGTCGAGGAAGAGGGTGCCCTTGTCGGCCAGCTCGAAGCAGCCCATGCGCCGCTGGTCGGCCCCGGTGAAGGCCCCCTTCTCGTAGCCGAAGATCTCGCTCTCCATGAGCGTGGGGGGGATGGCCGAGCTATTGATGGCCACGAAGGGCTTCTCGCGGCGCGGCGAGAGCTGGTGGATGGCGCGGGCGATCATCTCCTTGCCCGTGCCGCTCTGCCCGGTGACCACCACCGAGGCCTTGGAGGGAGCGACCTTCTCGACCAGCTCGAAGA
>JACRCT010000328.1 GCA_016218885.1 Deltaproteobacteria bacterium
AGCTCCGCTTGGAAGGCAAGGAGTACGTCGTCCAGGACGGCGACGTGATCAACTTCCGCTTCAACGTCTAGTCGGTGGAGTGGGCCCGCCCACTCCCCGGTCAAAGCTTCTCGAGGACGCGGGCGAGCTTCTCTGAAACCTGCCTGCCAAGCTCGGCGAGCCGGGGCTTGCCGAGCATGCCCATCGTCCGCCCCGGGTCGATGGCGGTGACGTGCGTCTTGCCATCATCGCCTTCGTAGACCACCACGTTGCAGGGCATCATCACCCCGATGTCGATCTCCTCGCTCAGCGCCTGATGGGCGAAGGGCGGGTTGCAGGCGCCGAGGATCCGGTAGCGGCGGAAGTCGAGGTCGAGCTTCTTCTTGAGCGTCGCCTGCACGTCGATCTCGGTGAGGATGCCGAACCCCTCCTCCTTGAGCAGCTCGGGGATCCTCGCCATCACCTCGTCATAGCCGTGCTCGACGACCTTCTTCATCGCGAAATCGGACATGTCAGCAGCTCCCTTCAGACGGCGGGTCTCCGCTCTTGCGCGCCGACCGGCGCGGGTGGGGAACCGCTCAGGTAGGCACTCCCAGGCGAGGGAGCAACCACCTCTGCACGAGCCACCAACCCGCGACCACGGCGACGAAGGCCAGCCAATCCATTCTCTTCACCCGACCGTTGAGAGCCACCGGGGGTTGGAATGGGTTCTGGCGCCCAAGGACCGACGAGCGCCGCTCAGCTCGGGGGGCTGACCGCCAGGAACTGCTCGATCGCCTTGCGGACGGCCTCCTGGGTCTTGGCCGGAACCCGGGGCGGCGCCGTGCGGCACAGGGCCAGCGTCTGCTTGAGGGAGTCGCAGGCGCCCTTGCATCCCGGACAGACGGCGAGGTGGCGCTCCATCTCCTTGCACGCGTCGGGGTCGATCTCCCCCTCCAGGTGCCGCGAGAGGAGGCTCACCACGTCCGGGCAGGTGGGCGCAGGCTGGGCCTCGCCGATGCCCAGCTTGGGCGCGACGCGCTCGCGCACCGCAACCCGCGCGCGGTGCAGCCGGCTCTTGACCGCCTCCACGCTGATGCCCAGGACCTCGGCTACCTCGGGCGCGGACAGGCCCTCGGCGTCGCGCAGCACCAGGACCTCGCGATACATCGGCTCGAGCGAGCGGATGGCCTCATCGAGCACCTGCTCGAGCTGCCGGCCTGCGAGGGCCTCGTCGGGCCCCCGGCTCGCGTCGGGGATCGCGCGGACCTCCGCCTCCGCCTCGAGCGATTCCTCGCGGTCCGGAGCGAACTTGCTCTTGCGCCGCCGCTTGATGCAGAAGCTGCGGGCGATGGTGTAGAGCCAAGTCGTCAGCGATGACGCTCCCCGGAAGTCCTTGAGGCCCCGGGTGACCTGGATGAGCGTCTCCTGCAGGATCTCCTTGGCGTCCTCGGGGTCCCCGCACATCTTCATCCCGAAGCGCCAGACGTGGCCTTGGTACTTCTCCAGCAGCCGGTCCAGGGCCTTGCGGTCGCCCTTGCGCGCGGCATCCAGGAGCTCCTGATCGGCTTCGACTTGCTTGTCGGCCACGGCTACTTCCCCTTGAGGATCTTCCCGACCTCGCGAGAGAGCTCGGCAGCTCTGCCCGTCGGGAGCAGGTTGCGGGCCTCGAAAAGCGCGAAGGCGACGAGCCCGTCGGCGGCCTCCTGCGCCACCGCGCGCGCCATCGCTCCCGGATGGCGCTTCTGGGCGTTCTGGAGCAGGCGATCGAAGTCGGGCCCCTCGGCGACGTGCACGCCCTCGAAGAGGGCCTGCTGCGCGGGAGCCAGGGCCTCGACATAGCTGGCCAGCCGGCCGTTGGCCTCGAGCCCCAGCGTGCCACGGATACGGTCCACCGCCGAGCGATAGAGCTGCAACGCGCTCGAAGAGGAGGCCTGGGCGCGGGAGGTCTGCTGGCGCGACAGGGGGGCGCGTGGCAGCCCGGGGGGCGGCGGCTGAATGCGCCCGGCGGCGGCCAGGTCGCGCAGGGCCTTGAGCGCGGCGAACTCGCCGAGCCGCGAGCTGCGGATGATGTCCCGCACCGTCAAGCGCCCGTCCACCTTCTGCCAGACCGCGTCCTGTTCCATCACCGTGGGCACCGGCCCCTCGAGGCGCTTGGGCGCCCCGGCGAGATCGAACAGCTGGCGCAGGAAAACCATCTCCTCGGAACGGCTCATGCCTTCGAGCACCACGTCGCGCGTGCGCTCCAGCAGCCGCACGGTGTTCAGCTCCGGGTTGTCGCCCTCGTCCACGAAGGCGAATTCGCCCTCGGTCTCCACGAAGGCCCCCAGCACGATCTCCTTCACCTGCATCTGCATGCCGCGGTAGAGCTGGGCCGCGGTCAGCAGCTTGGCATCCATCAGCACCTTGCCGAGCTTGGCGGTAGGCGTGACCTGGGGCTCGCACTCCTGCAGCCTCTCCAGGGTCACCATCCCGTGGCGCCACAGCACGGGCCCGAGCCGCTCCGACAGCTCGGTCGAGCTGGCGAAGACCACCTGCCCGTCCCGGAAGACGACGCGCCGCCGGGAAGCCGGGCCCTGGATCACCAGGGTCCCCGTCCGG
>JACRCT010000329.1 GCA_016218885.1 Deltaproteobacteria bacterium
CACCGACAAGAGCGACGGGGACAGCGCCCCGGCCGCGGTCGCGCAGTGGTATTTCGACCACGGCTACGACTTTCTGGTCATCTCGGATCACAATTGGCTCACCGACCCAGTCCCTGTGCGTGCGGAGGTGATGGTCTCGGACCGGGAGTTCCTGATGGTACCTGGCGAGGAGATAACCAATCTGAGCTGGGTACACGTCAATGGCATCGGGATCGCGACCCGGATTCCTCCCTCGCTTCTATCCGCCCCTTCGGCGGCAGCCGCGGAGTCGATTGCCGCCGTGCGGGCGCAGCGGGGCATACCGATCGTCAATCACCCGAACTACGGGTGGGGGCTCGGAGTTCGTACCCTCCTCGAGACTGGAGGGATGACCCACCTCGAGGTGTTCAACGGCTCCCCCGCGACGCACTCTAGCGGCGATGGTTCGCACCCGTCGGTCGAGGTCTTGTGGGATCGCGTTCTGTCCGGCGGCAAGAGGGTGTTCGCCGTCGCGGTGGACGACGCCCACCGGTTCAAGACCTGGGGATCCGAGTACGCCAATCCGGGAAACGGCTGGATCGCGGTCCGAGCCCCGGAGCTCACCCAGCAGGCTTTGCTCGACGCCATCGATCAGGGGAACTTCTACGCTTCGACAGGCGTCGTCCTTTCGGAGGTCGAGCTGTCAAGGGGGCGCGTCGGCCTGAAGATCGCTGCCGTGCCGTTCAGAGACTACTCCACCGAGTTCATCGGTCAGGGCGGGCGAACGCTTCAATCCGCCGACGGCGTGGACGTGAGCTATGCGGTGCTGGGCTACGAAGGGTACGTTCGCGCACGGGTGACCGATTCCAGCGGTGCCCACGCGTGGACTCAGCCGGTGTTTCTTCCCTGAGTTGGAAGCTCAGGAGCGTCGGACGAAATGAAGAGGCAAGCATTGAGTCAAGAGGCCAGCAGGGTTGCGTTTCTCGTCCACGAGCCCGTGCTGTACACGCACTATGCGAACGTCTGGGCGGCCATGCCGCGGGACGGGTTCGAGATTCTCCTGACCAATGCCTTCCGCCCCGAGAACTCCGTGGCCGGGTGCGCCGAGTTCCTGCGGAAGATCGAGCTCAAGCGGTTCCCTTACCGCTTCCTCCAGGAGGTCCTGCGGGCTAGGGTGAAGTACCGATACGTGGTCAGCAACCACTTCATCTCGGGGTCGAGTCCCTCGCCCGCGAGCCTGCGACAGCGGGTGGTGAATAGAGCCAAGAACCTGGTGAAGCGAACCGCCAACAGCGCCAGCCGCCTGCTCGGCCGCCCGAGGCCCTTTCGGGTCTCGGCGGGGGATCCGGTCCAATACCTCGGGATGCAGGTCGGAGAGCGACAGGTCCGGTTCATGTACGGCGCAGACATCGGCGACGGCTGGAGCCTCCAGCCTTGGAACTCGATGTACGACCTGTTCCTGTGCCACGGCCCGAACGACCAGGCGGCCTTCTCTGCGCGTTTCAAGGGCAGGGCTCTCTTGATGGGCTATCCCCGCTACGACGGCTACTTCGCTCCGGACCTCGACACGTCGGCCGTGGAGCTGGAGTTTGCGATCGATCGGGGAAGGCCAACCCTGCTTTGGATGCCGACGCTGGGCGACGCCTGCTCGATCACTCACTTCGCCGAAGGGCTCGCGAAGCTCAGCGGAGAGTACAACCTGATTGTGCGTCCGCACCCGATCGCCTTCCGGCAGGAGCCGAAGACCATCGAGGTCTTGGAGGCTCTTCGATATCGCATCGACCGCGACCCGGTCCGCGACATGAACGCACTCTTCCGAGTGGCCGACGCAGTGCTCTGCGACTACGGTGGAAGCGTCTTCGGCGCGATCTATCTCGGCAAGCCGATCGTCCTGCTAGACGTCCCTTGCTCCAGCGAGTACTACACCGTCGCAAACTCCTCGAATCTCGAGCTGAGGGCTCATTTTCCCCTTGTCGGCCCTGCCGACACCGGGCGGATTCCTTCGCTGCTGCAAGAGCCCGAAGCCATCAGGAGACAACAGGAGAGTTTGGCGAAGCTGTTCGGCAAGTACTTCGCCGACAACCGCGGCCGCTCCGCCCAGGCCGCTGCCGAGATTCTCGCCAACCTCGATTCGATTCTCGGGCAATGAGTTTGGTGTTCCGCAATCAGGAGCTTCGCGATGGTCATTTGGTTGGTAGGGCTCTCCGGTGCAGGCAAGACGACGATTGGGCGGGAGGTCTACGCCCGATGGAAGGCAAAGGCGCCCAACACGGTCTTCATCGACGGCGACGAGATCCGCGGGATCTTCCGGCACGAGGGAGAGGGCGCGTACACCATCGCTGGGCGACGGGTGAACTCTGAGCGGATCAGCGCCCTCTGCCGCTGGCTGGATCGGCAGGGCATCAATGTCGTGTGCTCGATGCTGTCGATCTTCGAGGACCACCGCGCGGAGAACCGAAAGTCCTTCTCGCGCTACTTTGAGGTCTACCTCGACGTTTCGCTCGAAGACTTGTTCGCGCGGGACTCGAAGGGCTTGTATCGGGACGCCAGGGAAGGCAGGCGCCCAAACGTCGTCGGGATCGACATCCCCTTTTCTGCCCCTGCGTCGCCCGATCTGGTGCTCTCGAACGGCAACCCGCCGCTGGACATCTTGCAGGCCGCGACCGAGATCCTCCAACGCTCCGGGGTGCTTCCATGACGACCGCGGCCGAGTACCCGTATGCGCGCGGGGACCTGCTCGACAAGCCGCACACCTACTTCTACACGCCCTTTCAAGGTGCTGACTTCTTTCCGGCTTGGGAGCGCAGCCGGGCGGAGGCTCTGGCCGGCCCCGCGGGTATGCCTGGTCCTGTTGGAGGCGAGGCCTCGAACACCGGCCAATTCCTCACCCGTGTCGAAGCGGCCTTCCAGAGTGGGGAGGTGCCAGCTGAAGTGGTGGCCGACCTGGAGCGACTCCTCCGGAACTTCGAAGCCAAGAAGCGCATCTACGAGGCCTACGACGCGAACTTCACATCGAAGAACCGAACCGATTTCCGGCAGTTGGGCCTCTACATCCGGTTCGGAGACGTGATGGCGCTGGCCTACACGCGGTGGGGGCGCCTCCCCTACCTGAACGCGCTCATCAAGGGGCTCGACATCCTGTGCGCCGCCCGGGCAAACCTCTCGGACGGGGAGCGGCTGCGGCTCGCGGGCCTGGTCCGTTCGGAGAGGGGCTACGTCAGCGCCCTCGCAGCCAAGCTGGGCGTGGGGGATCTATGTCCTTGAGCCAAGTGCTGCTCGTGGGCGCCGACACCTCTCGCGCTCGCGCCTACGCCACCGCGATCGAGCGTTCAGGCCTCGGTCCGCTCCACGGCCTGTTCTACGGGTCGCCCCAGCCGGCAGTACCGGCCAAGGCGCGTGAGGGGCAGACCGTCGAAGGGCTCTGGGTACCCCTCATGGCCCAGGGCGTCGCGGACATCTTCCGGCGCAACGGCTGGCCCATCAGCTGGGTGGGAGGCGCGGAGTCCATCAACGACCCGGCAGTGGTGGCCGCCTTGGCGAGCTCCGGCGCCGCCCTGGCGATCTTCGCTGGCCGCGGCGGCGAGATCGTCTCGCGAAGTGTGCTGTCCCAGGGCGTGCCTCTGCTCCACATGCATCCCGGCAGACTTCCGGAACAGCGCGGCAGCACGACCATCTATTACAGCCTGCTCCAGGGACAGCCTTGCGCGGTCTCCGCGCTCTTGCTCGCTCCTGAGATTGACGCAGGGCCACTGCTCGCGAGCCGCACCTACCCGAGCATCCCTTCGGGTGTGGATGTCGACGTCTCCTTCGATTGCGCCATCCGGGCGGATACCATGATCGGAGTGTTGGACGTGTTCCGACGCACGGGGAACTTGCCTGCACCCATCCCGGCGGACCCCTCCGCCGGGCAGCTCTATTACGTCGTGCACCCGCTGCTCAAGCACTTGGCGCTTCTCGCGCTCGAGCGCAAAGGCCGATAGTACTTGTCCCAACTGCGAGGCCTACCCAGCATGCTTGTGTTCTCTACCAAAGCTTCGACCCTGAAGTTGCTCAGCGGGCAGCTCCGGAGCGCCAGGATCGCCCCTCTCGTCTCCTTCACCGTCGCAGAGTGGCGGCAGCGCCGAGAGGCCGTCCTCGCCTCCGTCGCGGGCTCCGGGTTTGGCGGCGGCGAGCTGATCGTCCGATCGAGCTGCGGCCAGGAGGACGCCGCCTTTTCGTCGAACGCTGGCGCGTTCCTGTCCATTCAAGGAGTCAAGCTCGCGGGCGTTGGGGAGGCCATCGACCAGGTGATCGCCTCTTACGGCAACGCGGTTCCGACCGACGAGGTGCTGGTTCAACCGATGCTGCATGGCGTGGTCCGGGCCGGAGTTGCGTTCTCCCACGACCCCAACACCAAGGCTCCGTACCGCGTCATCAACTGGACGGAGGGGTCCAGCACCGCCTCGGTTACCGCAGGCTTGGCCGGAAGGACGTGGCAGGCTGCCGCGCTCTCTCTTCGGCCGCCGCCGCCCCATCTCGCGCCTGTCGTCGGGTTGCTCTCCGAGCTTCTCGAGCTGTTCGGAGCGCCGGTCGATTGCGAGTTTGCGGTGACCCGCGAGTCGGCAGGGGAGGTGCTCTGGCTGCTACAGGCTCGCCCGCTGGTGCTCGTGGGCCCGCTTCAATCGGCCGACCAGCAAGCGGGAAAGCTCCGGCTCGTCGCCGAAAAGGTCGAGCGCGGGATGCGGCAGCACCCCTTTCTCATGGGGCAACGCACGGTCTATGGGGTCATGCCGGACTGGAATCCGGCCGAGATCATCGGCGTCCGCCCCAAGGCGCTCGCGCTCTCCCTCTATCGTGAGCTGGTCACCGATTCGACCTGGGCCTACCAGCGGAACAACTACGGTTACCGAAACCTGCGCAGCCATCCGCTGATGCCGCACTTCTTCGGTCTGCCGTACATAGATGTTCGGCTTTCCTTCAACTCGTTCATCCCCGCCGACCTGGACGATGGGCTCGCCGGGCGGTTGGTGGACCACTACATCGATCGCCTTCTCGCTGAGCCGACGCTGCACGACAAGGTCGAGTTCGACATCGTCTTCTCCTGCTACACCCTGGACCTGCCCGAGCGCCTCAAGCGCCTCGAGGAGGTCGGGTTCACGGCTCCCGAGTGCGCCGCCGTCGCCGATGCGCTC
>JACRCT010000330.1 GCA_016218885.1 Deltaproteobacteria bacterium
AGCAGGCACGCCACGTTGAGCAGCGCGTTCTGGTGTGCCAGCGGCAAGCCGATGGAGACCACCATCCCCTTCGTGCTGGGGGCGAGCCTGGCCAACGTCTCCAGGGCGCGCTCCTGCACCCCGCGGGCGTGGAAGGCATCCTCGCAGCCGTATCCGGTGACGCACAGCTCGGGCAGGCAGAGGATGCTCGCCCCCGCCTGGCGCGCCGCAGCGATGGCCGCCGATGCGGCGCGGGCGTTGCCGTCCCAGTCGAGCGGAGTGGTGTTGAGCGCCGCGGCGGCGGCCTTGATGAGCTTCATGGAGAGGGCTTCCTCGCCTCGAGGATCATGCGGGTGCGCAGCTCCTGCAGCCCGGGCTCGAGCCCCACCGGGTACAGGTGTGGGTTGAGGAAGCGTTTGACGCCCGCGGGGAGCCGCGCGAGCTGCGCCTGGGCCCGTGCGCGCGCCGCCTCCAGCCCACCGCCCTCGAGGACAATCTTTCCGCCGCGCATGGCCGGCACCAGCAGGTCCTCGCCCACCGCGTCGCCGGGGACGCGGGTGAGCAGCGTGGGGTCGAAGGGATTGACCAGCCTGGTCGCGGCGCCCGCGAGGCCCCAGCCGCGCTCGAGGTCGTAGATGCCGTCGGCGAGGAAGGCCGATGAGGCGCCGGGCGAGGAGAAGCGCCGCACCTGGAGGATGCCGGGAGTGGAGGTCTTGGCCGCCTGCTCGGAGACCTTCACCCGGTAGCGCCAGGTCCCGCCACCGCCGGCCTTGCGGACCGCGGCGAGCTTGTAGACCCCGCCCAGCGCGGGATCGTCCGCGGCGGTGACCAGCCGGGTCCCCACACCCCACACCGCGATGGCCGCGCCCTGCGCCTTGAGGCTCTCGATGACGTGCTCGTCGAGGTCGTTGGAGGCGAAGATGCGGGCCTCTGGAAATCCGGCCTCGTCGAGCAGCTTGCGCGCCTCGATCGACAGGGACGCGAGGTCGCCGGAGTCGAGCCGCACGCCGAGCAGCTTCTGTCCGCGCTCCTCGAGCCAGCGCCCGGCTTCGATGGCGTGGCGCACCCCGTCCAGGGTGTCGTAGGTGTCGACGAGGAAGACGCAGTTGTTGGGCAGGGCCTGGGCGTACTCCTGGAAGGCTTCACGCTCGGTGTCGAAGAGCATCACCCATGAGTGGGCGTGGGTGCCCTTCACGGGAATGCCGAAGAGCCGACCGGCGAGCACGTTGGAGGTCGCGTCGCAGCCACCCAGGTAGGCGGCGCGGCTGGCTGTGAGCCCGCCGTCGATGCCCTGGGCGCGGCGCAGCCCGAACTCCAGCACCGGCTCGCCGCGGGTGGCCTGCACGATGCGCGCGGCCTTGGTGGCCACCAGCGTCGGGAAGTTCACCAGGTTCAGGAGCGTGGTCTCGGCGAGCATGCAGGCGATGACCGGGCCCTTGACCCTCAGGAGCGGCTCCTGGGGAAAGACCGCGGTGCCCTCGGGCATCGCGTCCACGTCGAGCGCGGGCTCGAGCCGCCCGAGCTCGGCGAGGAAGTCGCTGGAGAGGTGCCGCCCGCCGTCGGCGCCCTTGAGGGTGGCGAGAAAGGCGAGGTCGTCGCGGTCGAAGCGCAGGGCGGCGAGCCAATCGAGCGCCGCCTCCAGGCCGGCGGCGATCGCGTAGCCCGAGCCGAAGGGAGACCGGCGGAAGAAGAGGTGGAAGACCGACTCGTCGCGCGCCGCACCCGAGCGCCAGGCCGCTTGCGCCATGGTCAGCTGGTACAGGTCGGTGAGCAGCGCGAGCGAGGGTTTGTACAGGTCCGTCGGGATGCGCATCGCAGCCTCCTAGCCGGACTTAGTGTACCTAACACACGAAAAGACGCAACCGCCTGCCTGCGCGGGGCCGGCAGGTGGACGGCTCAGCGCCGGTCGGGGAGCAGGCGGGCGAGGATGCGATCGAGGTCGTCGTAGCTATAGAAGTCGAGCTCGACGCGCCCCTTGCCGCCACGATCGATGATGCGCGCCTTGGTGCCCAGCGTGCGTTGGATCTGATCGACGAGGGAGCGGACCTGGGCGCTCTCCTCGCGCTTCTTGGAGTGGTGAGCTGCCTTGCCGGCCTTGAGCTTGCGGACGAGCTGCTCGGTAGCGCGGACCGAGAGCTTCTTGCCCACGACCTCGCCGGCGGCGCGCTTCATGGCCTCGGCCTCGGCGAGGCCGAGAAGAGCGCGGGCATGGCCCATGTTGAGCTCGCCGCCCATCAGCGCGGCCTTGATCTCGCGAGGCAGGTGCAAAAGGCGCAGGGCGTTGGCCACCGAGGAGCGGTCCTTGCCTACGCGCTGGGCGACGAGCTCCTGGGTCAGGCCGTGCTCCTCGATGAGGCGCTTGTAGCCCTCGGCCTCCTCGATGGGGTTGAGGTCCTCGCGCTGCAGGGTCTCGATGAGCGCGATCTCGAAGGCCTCCTTGGCAGAGGCCTCGCGGACGATGGCGGGGATTTCGCGCAAGCCGGCGAGCTGGGCGGCGCGCCAGCGGCGCTCACCGGCGATGATGCGGTAGCGCCCGCCGTCCTTGCGCACCAGGATGGGCTGGACGATGCCCTTGGTGCGGATGGAGGCGGCGAGCTCCTCGAGGTGATGGGCGTCGAAGTGTTGGCGGGGCTGCTTCTCGTCGCGATCCAGGTCCTCGATGGGGATCTGCAGGACCTGCGGCCGACCGGCGCCGATCGTGCGCTCGACGGGGGCACCGGGAATGAGGGCTCCCAGCCCCCGACCCAGGGCCTTCTTCTGCACCTTCTCCTGCACCACGGGCGTTGCCATTGCCACCCGCCTCCTGGCGGTCAGAGGATCTTCAGACGCGCGGTTCTCGCCGGAGCATCGAACGATTTGACTCCCGTCGCCAAATCATGGATTTGCGTCGCATCCCGTCGTTGCTCCTCGCTCAGTTACCACCAGTAGCTTCGCTCGTCGCGCCTCGGGCTGCTCGCAACTCCATGATTTCGCTCGGTCCGTAAAACCGTTCGATGCTCTAGGCGGACTTGGCGCGGGGCCCGCGCCGCTTGTGCTGGAGCTCGCGCGCCAGCGACAGATAGCTCTCGCTCCCCTTGGAGCGCAGGTCGTAGAGCACGATCGGCTTGCCGTAGCTGGGGCATTCCGTCAGGCGCACGTTGCGGGGGATCACCGTCTCGAAGACCCGGGACTGGAAGTGCTTGCGCGCCTCGTCCGCGACCTGATGCGCGATGGAGAGGCGAGGATCGAACATGGTGAGGACGATGCCCTCGAGCTCAAGGCGGGGGTTGAGCTCCTGCTTGACCAGCTCGATGGTGTTGAGGAGCTCGCTGATCCCCTCCAGGGCGAAGTACTCGCACTGCAGCGGGATGAGCACCGAGTCCGCTGCGACCAAGGCGTTGAGGGTCAAGAGGCTCAGGGAAGGCGGGCAATCGATGAGGATGTAGTCGTAGCGGGCCTTCTGCTGGGAGAGGACCTCGCGCAACCGGAACTCGCGCCGCTCCAGGTTGACGAGCTCCACCTCGGCGCCGGCCAGCTCGCGGCTCGCCGGGAGCAGATCCAGGTACTTGAGCTCGGTCTTGCGCACCACGTCCTTGAAGGAGGCTTCGCCCAGGAGCACGTCATAGACCGACTGCTCGAGGGCGCGGGTGTCGATGCCCAGGCCGCTGCCGGCGTTGGCCTGCGGGTCGAAGTCCACCACCAAGGTCCTGCGCTCCGCGGAAGCGAGGCTGGCCCCGAGGTTGATGGCGGTGGTGGTCTTGCCCACTCCGCCTTTCTGATTGGAGACCGCGAGGATTTTTCCCATCCGCAGCTGCCCTTCCCTGCTGCCGGTCCAAGGGCGGACCGAAAAGCCTGTTCTGTATGCCACGCAACCTCCGACACCGGCAAGGGAGCAGGCCCGACCCCGCCTGAGGCCTGGCTATGTGTGACATGACATATGTGGTCATTGTTCCACGTGGAACAGAGGGGCGGTCGGCCGGGCTTGGGGGAATAAGGACAGGCCAACCGCCGCCTCAGCGATGCCTCCCCCGCGATCGCCCCTCGTCTCTCCAGGGATCCCCGGCTGAAGGCCGGCGGCTACCAAGACGAAGGCCGCCTTCGCGGGCTGGCCTGCGCCCCCAACGGGTCCGCCATCGACCCGATCCACCAGGCAGCGCCCTCGCCACCCGCGCCAGAACCACATCAGGCAGTCCGCGCAGGCGGACTTTGGTTGTGTAGCCGCCGGCCTTCAGCCGGCGGAAGACTGAATCCCCAGCTCCCGCGGGTTTTCCGGCCGGCCGGTCTGCGAAGAGATGCGTCTGACCGACTGGACCTATGGGACCTTGGCCGCCCCGGCGTCGCGCTCGCCGAACCCATTCTCCGGCGATCCGCCGGCTGAAGGCCGGCGGCTACCAAACCGAAGGCCGCCTTCGCGGGCTGACCTGCGCCCTAACGGGTCCGCCATCGACCCGATACACCAGGCAGCGCCGTCGCCACCCGCGCCAGAACCACCTCAGGCAGTCCGCGCAGGCGGACTTTGGTTGTGTAGCC
>JACRCT010000331.1 GCA_016218885.1 Deltaproteobacteria bacterium
GGCGGGCCTCACCGCACTCGACGGCTCCAGGCTCGCCCAGCCCTACACCTTCGACTTCCAGACCCCCTCCCCAGAGGTACAGAACGTCGCTCCGCGCGAGGGTTACGCCTGGCTCGCCCCCGATCAGACCTTCACGGTGCTCCTCAACCAGCCGGTGCGAGATTTGGCTCAGCACGCCAAGCTCGAGGTCGCCGGCAAGCCGGTCCCTCTGACCGTGGCCAAGGAGATCAGCGTCGCCGAGGAGAACCGGGCGAAAGAGACCGAGCGCCACCACGAGCGCGCCTCTTTCGAGGAGCGAGGTTTCAAGAACCGCCAGACCCGCTACGAGCTCAAGCCCGCCAGCGCGCTGCCCCTCAATGTCGAGGTCAGGCTCACCCTCGACGGCGCACTCCCCGGCAAGGAGGGGCCGCTCACCCTGGGAGCCCCCGCGACGTGGATCTTCTTCACCTATGGACCCTTCACCTTCACTGACGTGCGCGCCTGCACCTGGGACACGGAGCGCTGCTCCTGGGGCCCGCTGGTGCTGCTCTCCACCAACAAGGTCGACGTCGCCACGCTCAAAGGCAAGCTGACGATCGAGCCGGCGGCGGAGATCGATTGGGACAACGTCGAGAGCTACATCCCCGAGCCCTGGAGCCACTTCAAGTCCCCCTACGTGGTCCTCGCCGGTCGCTACAAGCCGGGCACGCAGTACAAGGTCAAGGTCGCCCCGGGCGTGGCCGACGAGTTCAAGCAGGTGGCCCCCGCCTTCTCCAAGCCCCTACGCCTCGACGACCTCGAGCCCTCGGTCAGCTTCGGCCCCGGCATCGCGGTGCTCGAGGCCGAGCGTGACGGCGCCCTGCCGGTGGAGTCGGTCAACGCCAACAGCGCCACCGCCTCAGTCTGGACCCTGAGCCCCGAAGAGCTCGCTCCCCTGCTCGCCTGGGAGCCTTATGACCGCCGCCAGCCCGAGCCTCTCCCGGCCCGCCCCCCGGCCTCCCTGACCGTGGACCTCCAGGGGAAGAAGAACGCGGTGCACTTCACGCCCCTCAAGCTGCGCGAGACCCTCCCTGAGGGCCAGAAGAGCGGGCTCTTCCTCATCAAGGCCACCAGCCCTGACGTCCCCCGCGAGCGCGAGTCGCGCGTGCTCGCCCAGGTCACCGATCTCGCCGTCCACGCCAAGCTCGGCGCCCGCAGCGGCGCCCTGTGGGTCACCCGGCTCTCCAAGGGCACCCCGGTCGAGAACGCCCAGGTGCGGCTCTTGGACAAGGCCGGAGCGGTGAAGTGGGAGGGCATGACCGACGCCACCGGCGTGGCCAAGACGCCCGGCCTGGTGGGCCTGGTCGAGGGCTCCGAGAACAGCTGGCAGACCCCCTTCGCCCTTGCCGTCGCCGAGCTCGAGGGCGACATCGGGGCCACGCTCTCGGAGTGGGACGACGGCATCGCCCCCTCCGCCTTCAACCTCCCTTCGGAATGGGACAACGGCAAGCCGCGCAGCCTGGGGCTGGTGTTCGCCGACCGCGGCGTCTACCGCCCCGGCGACGAGGTGTTCCTCAAGGGCCTGGCCCGCTTCCGCCAACTCGGCGAGATCCAGCGGCCGAAGGCCGGCACCGAGGTGCAGGTCACCGTGAACAGCTCGCGCGGCACCGAGGTCTTCAAGGGCCCGGCCAAGGTGAGCGACTTCGGGACCTTCGGCGCCCGCTTTCCCCTGCCCAAGGAGGTCCCGCTGGGGACTTTCCAGATCGTCGCCGAGCTGCAGGTCCCGCGCGAGTCGGGCGCCTTCGACCAGCTCAGCTACCACGGCTCCTTCCGCGTGGAGGAGTACCGGCCGCCACAGTTCCGGGTGGACGTCATCACTCCCGCCAAGGACGCCACCGCGGGCGACGATCTATCGGCGACGGTGCTCGCCCGCTACCTCTTCGGCGGGGCGATGTCCAAGGCCCAGGTGCACTGGACGGCTTCGCGCACCTCGACGAGCTTCACCCCGCCCGGCAACGACGCCTTCTCCTTCGGCGTGCAGACCTGGTGGTGGGACGACGAGCAGCCCTCGCCCTCGAGCGAGGTCTTCGGCGGCGGTGACGGCGAGACCGACGCCACGGGCAGCCTGCAGATCAAGGTGGGCAAGGCCGAGGCTCCGGCGGGCAAGACCTGGGAGTACACGGTGGAGGCCGAGGTCTCCGACGTGAACCGCCAGCGGCTGGCCAACCGCGCCAGCCTGACCGTGCACCCCGCCTCGGTCTACGCCGGGCTGCGCACCGCCAACGAGGGCTTCGCCGAGGCCGGAAAGCCCGTGAAGGTGGAGCTCGTCGCCGCCTCGCCGGACGGCAAGCGGCAAGCCGGCGTGCCCCTCGCGCTGGAGGTCAAGCGGCGCGACTGGAAGTCGATCAAGAAGAAGGGAGTAGGAGGCCAGTGGTTCACCGAGAGCGAGGCGGTGGAGACCCGCGTCGCCGGCTGCGAGGTCAAGAGCGAGGCCACGCCGGTTTCCTGCGATTTCAAGGTGGAGCAGCCCGGCCTGCACGTGCTGGAGGTCACCGCCAGCGACAGCCAGGGGCGCAAGCAGGCCTCCCGCATCTCCCTGTACGCGGTGGGCTCGGGCTGGGTCTCCTGGCAGCGCAACGACACCGATCGCATCGACCTCGTCCCCGACAAGCAGGCCTACGACGTCGGGGAGACCGCGCGCATCCTGGTCAAGAGCCCCTACCCCGAAGCCGACGCCCTGCTCACCGTGGAGCGCGAGGGCGTCTTCACCGTCAAGCGGGTCAAGCTCAAGGGCGCAGCGGCGACGCTGGAGGTTCCGCTGGACGAGTCGCTGGTCCCCAACGCCTTCGTCGGCGTGGTCATCTCCCGCGGCCGCGTCCCCAAGGATCAGGGCATCGAGACCGGGCAGGATCCCGGCCGCCCGGCAGTGCGCGTGGGCTACGTGGAGCTGCGAGTCCAGAAGAAGAGCAAGCAGCTCACGGTCACCGTCACCCCCGACGCGACCGAGAAGCGCCCCCGCGACAAGGTCAAGGTGGCGGTCAACGTCGCCGACTACCTGAAGAAGCCGGCCAAGGCCGAGGTGACGCTGTGGGCGGTCGACGAGGGCGTGCTGCGCCTCACCGCCTACCAGCGGCCCGATCTGGTGGAGGCGGTGCACCCGCTACGCGGCCTGTCAGTGCGGCTGGGCGAGCCGCTGATCCACCTGGTCTTGTCGCAGCTGTACGGAGAGAAGGGCGCGGGAGGCACCCAGGGCGGCTCGGGCGGATCCGACGCCACCGGCGCCGGCTTCCGCAGCCGCTTCAAGACCACCGTGGCCTTCGAGACCACGGTCACCGATGAGCGCGGCGTAGCCCACGTGGAGTTCGAGCTGCCCGACAACCTGACCACCTATCGGATCATGGCAGTGGCGACGACCGCGGCCGACCAGTTCGGCGGCGGCCAGGCGGAGATCGCCGTCTCCAAGCCGCTGCTGGCGCTGCCCGCCCTGCCCCGCTCCACGCGCGTCGGTGACATCTTCGACGCCGGGGTCGTGGTGCATACCAAGGGCGCCGCGCCCCTCGGCGACGTCAAGGTCACCGCCGAGGCCCAGGGGCTCAAGCTCGCCGGCCCCGCGGAGCAGACCGTACCCATGGCCGACGGCAAGCCCAAGGAGGTGCGCTTCCACTTCGTCGCCGAGACTGCGGGCACTGCGACCCTGCGCTTCGCGGTGCAGGCTGGCAACGAGCGCGACGGCGTGGAGCAGAAGCTCCCGGTGACCTTGCCGGTGGCGCGCGAGGCGGTGGCGACCTATGGCGACACCACCGAGAAGCACGTCGAGGGCATCGTTCCGCCGGGCGGCATTCGCCCCGACGTCGGAGGCCTGGAGGTCACCCTCTCCTCCACGATGATGGGCAACTTCGACGAGAACATGCGCCAGCTCGTCGAGTACCCCTATGGCTGCGTGGAGCAGCTCTCCAGCAGGCTGGTGCCCTTCATCGCGCTGCGAGAGATCCAGAAGACCTTCGGCCTGGCCTACGCCAACCCCACCGAGCGGGCGGAGCGCGAGCGCGCCCTCTTCAGCGCCTGGCTCGGCGACACCACCGGGCTCAAGGGCAAGGAGAGCCCCGACGAGGTGGTGCGCAGCACCGTCCGCTCCATCCAGGAGATGCAGAACCACGACGGCGGCTTCCGCTACTGGCCCGGCGAGGGTTGCTCGCAGACCTGGGCCTCGAGCTACGCGGTGCTGGCGCTCTACCGGGCGCGTGAGGCGGGCTTCGCGGTGGACTCGGCCGCCATCGCCAATGGCCAGAAGTTCCTCGCCGACACCGTCGCCGCCAACCGCTGCGTCAATTGCGGCTGGGGCTGCCCGCCGCCGGGCGATGAGACCCGCATCTTCGCCCTCTACTCGCTGGCCCGCACCCGGGCGCCCAAGTCCTCGTACTACGGCGAGCTCTTCGGGCGGCGTGGCAAGCTGCCGCTCTTCTCCAAGGCGATGCTCGCCGACGCGATGTTCGTGGGCGGCGGCGACCGGGCGCAGGCCAAGCAGCTGTTGACCGAGCTGCTCAACCACGCCAAGGAGAGCGCGGCCGAGGTGCACTTCGAGGAGACCGATAGCCAGACCTACGCCACGCTCTGGTCCTCGGACACGCGCACCACTGCCATCGTGCTGCAGACCCTCACCGACATCGCCCCCGAGCACCCCTTCGTCTCCAAGATCGGGCGCTACCTGGTGAAGGTGCGCAAGGAGGACGGCCAGTACCGCAACACCCAGGAGGCGGCCTTCTCGCTCATGGCGCTCAGCGAGGTGCTGCGCACCAAGGAGAAGGACACCCCCGACTTCGTGGCCAAGGTCACCCTGGGCGCCGAGCAGCTCGCCGCCGAGCCGTTCAAGGGCCGCAGCATGGAGGTCAAGAAGCTCTCCGTGCCCATCGAGAAGCTGGCGGCGCTCAAGGGCAAGCAGCCGATGACCTTCTAGCGCGACGGCGCGGCGGGCGTCCTCTACTACGGCGCGCTGCTGCGCTACGCCCCCGCCGAGCTGCCCCTCACGCCGCTCGACCGCGGCATGGTCGTGCAGCGCTGGTTCGAGCCCTATCAGGGCGGCGGCCAGTCCCGGCAGTTCTACGCCGGCGATCTGGTGCGCGTGCGCCTGCGCGTGGGCTCGCACATGGAGCGGCACTACGTGGCCATCGAGATCCCGCTGCCCTCCGGCCTGGAGGGCGTGGACACCTCGCTCGCCTCCACCGCCAAGCTGCCTTCCAGCCCGCTCGAGGAAGGGCCCGGCGAGGGCTACGAGTACGAGAGCGACGAGGACACCGGGGAGATGCGCACCGCCGACAACCCCTGGGCCTATCGCTTCTACAGCCCCTTCGATCACATTGAGATGCGCGACGACCGGGTGATTATCTTCGCCAGCCACCTGCCTGCCGGCGTGCACGTGCACAGCTTCGTGGCCCGCGCCACCACCCCCGGCGACTTCGTGCTCAAGCCGGCGCAGGCCGAGGAGATGTACACGCCGGAGGTCTTCGGCCGCTCCGACGGCGGCAAGCTGCAGGTGACGCTGCCCACCCCGGTGGCGGAGAAGTAGTTGCGTCTGCCGCGCGCCAGGACCCTCGCCCGCGGCGCGCTGTCCGCCGCGGGTCTGGCCCTGCTCGCGGCGGCGGCCTTCGTCGCCTGGCCAGTTCCCGAAGTGCTGCTCGCGCGCGAGGGCGTGGTCTCGCTGCGCTTCACCGATCGCGAAGACGGGACCCTGCGCGAGCTGCGCTCTCGCGAGGATGGGCGCAGCGTTCCCCTGCCTCCGGGCGAGCTGCTCCCGCCCCGGGCGCGACAGGCCTTCCTGGCCGCCGAGGACCGGCGCTTCTTCGAGCACCCGGGCGTCGACCCGTGGGCCCTCGGCCGGGCCGTCTTCCAGAACCTGCGTGCGTGGCGCATCGTCAGCGGCGCCTCCACCATCACCCAGCAGCTCGCGCGGCGCCTCGCCCCTCATGAGAGGACTCTGGCGGGCAAGATCCAGGAAGCGCTGTGGGCGCTGCGGCTGAGCGCACACCTGCCCAAGGAGCGCGTGCTGCGCGAGTACTTGGACCGAGTCCCGCTGGGGAACTCCACCTTCGGGATCGAGGCGGCCTCGCAGCTCTACTTCGGCCGGCCCGCATCCTCGCTCTCCGCGGGCCAGGCGGCCCTGCTCGCGGGGATGGCGCGCTCCCCGGCCCGCTATGACCCCTATCGCCACCCCGAGGCCTCGCAGGCCCGGATGCGCGCGGTGCTGCGCGCCATGCGTGACGCCGGCGCGCTCGATGCCGATCAGGAGCGGGTGGCGGCGGCGGCGCCGCTCGATCTCGTGCCGCCCGAGCGGGCCTTCCGCGCGCCGCACCTGGTGACCTCTCTCTCGCAGCGCCTCGCCGGGCTCGGTCTCGACAGCGCGAGCGAGATAAGCACCGCGCTCGATCCCGCGCTGCAGGCGGACATCGAGACACTGATCGCCGAGGAGCTCTCCGGGCTGGGCGCGCGGCGCGTGTCCCAAGCGGCGGCGATCGTGGTCGACAACCCGAGTGGAGAGGTCCTGGCCTACGTCGGCTCAGCCGACTTCCTCGACGAGGCGCGCGGCGGCCAGAACGACGGCGCACGTGCGCTGCGCCAGCCCGGCAGCGCGCTCAAGCCCTTCGCCTACGGACTTGCGCTAGCGCGCGGGATGACCGCCGCCACGGTGCTCTCCGACGTCGAGACCCACCTTGCCACCCCCACCGGCGACTACGTGCCGCGCAACTACGACCGCCGCGTCCACGGGCCAGTGCGGCTGCGAGCAGCGCTCGCCAACAGCTACAACGTGCCCGCAGTGCGTCTGGCCGAGAAGTTGGGGCCGCCGGCGGTCCTCGAGATCCTGCGCCGCGCCGGCTTCGAGTCGCTGGACCGGGACGCCGCGCACTACGGCGTGGGGGTGGTGCTGGGCAACGGCGACGTGAACCTGTACGAGTTGGCGCGCGCCTTCCGCGGATTGGCGCGCGGAGGGGTCTCCGGCTCGCTCAAGCCGATCCGCGAGGCGCGGGACGCCGCTGGCCAGCCGCTCCCGCTACCCGAGGAGATGGCCTCGCAGCGCTTCCTTCCCGAGAGCTCGGTGGCGCTGCTCACCGACATCCTCTCCGACGAGGGCGCGCGGGCACCGGCCTTCGGCCTGGACAATGCCCTGCGCCTGCCCTTCCCCACCGCCGCCAAGACCGGGACCAGCCGCGCCTACGTGGACAACTGGACCGCCGGCTACACCCGCGAGCGGACGGTGGCGGTCTGGGTGGGCAACTTCGACGGCACGCCCATGCGCGGCGTCTCGGGGATCACCGGGGCTGCGCCGCTCTTCCGAAGGATCATGATCCGCGCCATGCGCGGGGTTCCGCGGGCGCCGCTGGTCGATCGCTCGCGGTTCGAGCCGGTGGACATCTGTGCGCTCTCGGGTCGCCGCGCGGGGCCCGCCTGCCCCAGCGCCCTCCACGAGGTCTTCCTGCCCGGCACGGCCCCTGCCGAGAGCTGTCCCATGCACCGGATGGTCGCCGCGGCGAGCGGTCAGCGCCGGGTGTTGGATGTGGGACCCGAGTTCTACGCCTGGGCCCACGGTGAGGGGCTGGAGTCGGTGGAGGTCTCGGCGCACTCGCCCACGGGATCCAGCTCCGGCCGGCTCCTACTGCCCGGCGAGGGAGACGAGTACGTGATCGACCCGGGCATCCCTGAGGAGTCGCAGACCATCCCGGTGCGGGCGTTGGCCCCTCCCGGAGTGGCAGAGCTCGAGCTGCGCGGCGCCGATGGCGTGGTCCTCCTGCAGCTGCGCCCGCCCTTCTCGGCGCGGCTGCCCGCGCGGCTGGGCGAGCATCGCGTGGAGCTTTGGGTGCCGGGTGCCGAGCGGCCAGTTTCCGCCGCTCGGTACACCGTTCATTGAAGAGGCGCAGGCGCTCTCCCGAGGTTCGCCGGCGAGCTGGACACGCCGCATTTCCCCACCTGCGTCAGAACCACCTCGGGCAGTCCGCGAAGGCGGACTTTGGTTGGGTAGCCGTCGGCCTTCAGCCGGCGGAAGACCGATCCCTGCGTCCGGTGATGATTGCCGCGCCGTCGGTCTGCGCAGAGATGCGTCTGACCAACTGGACCTGTGGGACATATGCCGCCCAGCCCATCCTGCGATAGTGCGAGTCACCCTCGAGCAGCGACAGCGTGTAGCTTCAACCCCAGCGCCCCGAGCACCTTGAGGATGGTGTCAAAGCCCGGGCTGCGTTCACCCGAGAGAGCCTTGTATAGGCTTTCGCGTGATAATCCGGCGTCGCGCGCGACCTGTGCCAGTCCCTTCGCTCGAGCGATATCGCCAAGTGCCTTGGCGATGAATGCCGCGTCATCGCCAGCCTCGTCCAGGCAGGCCTCCAAGTAGGCCGCCATCTCCTTGGAGTTTCGAAGGTGCTGCGCGACATCGTAACGAGAGGTGGTCGTCTTTTTCATGGGCTCGTCCTCTCCAGGTTGCGCGCCAGGTACAAGGCGGTCTTGATGTCGCTGGACTGGGTGCTCTTGTCTCCACCAGCGAGGAGAATCACCCACTCACGTCCAAGCTTCTTGAAGTACACCCGGTAGCCGGGACCATAGTCGATCCTCAACTCCGAAACGCCCTCGCCGACCGGCTTCACATCCCCCACATTTCCTGTCGCAAGCCGCTCGATTCTCGCCTGGATACGCGCCCTCGCGCGAATGTCGCGCAGGCGATCGAGCCACCGGCCAAATACCTCCGTCTTGCGTAGCTCCACAAACGGCACTGTAGCCATTGGGCTACGGCGGGTCAACCGGGCGCCGAGTGCGCTTGCCAATACCGGTCTGCCGGCTCACTGGTGAGCACAGCCGCGGCCCGCGTCTCACATTCCCGGCTGCAGCTCGACCTTCACCCACCGCGGCTGGCGCGTATCGAAGGCTCGGTAGGCCTCGACGGCAGAGCTCAGAGGTTCGAGCTGGGTGAGGATGCGCGTGGGGTCGGCCTGCCCGCTCACGACCAGCTCGACGAGGATGGGGACGTACCTGCGGTGGTCGCAGTTGCCCATCCGGATGGTCAGGTTCTTCCCCATCGCCAGGCCGAGCGGAAAGACCGTCGCCGACTGCGGGTAGACCCCGACGATCGAGAGATTCCCCGCCTTGCAGAGCGCCTGCACGGCCCAGGTCACCGCCTGCGACGGCGCATCGCCCGGGTGCCAGTTCTCTCCCTGCGGGTTCTGCTCGGGGGCGATCTCCTGAAGCTCGCGCGCGAACCGCTCCCCGCCCCCCGCGCCGTCGTGGCGGCGCACGGCATCGACGCCGACCGCGTCGATCGCGCAGTCGACGCCCATACCGGTGGTCAAGCGCAGGATCGCCTCGACCGGGTCCTCCTTCTCGAAGTCGATCACCTCCGCCCCCTGGGCCCGCGCCATCTCCAGCCGCGAGTCGATGCAGTCGATCGCCAGGATGCGCCCCGCGTCCATCAGCTTGGCGCTGGCGATCGCGAACTGGCCCACCGGTCCGCAGCCAAAGACCGCGACCGTTCGTCCCGGATGGATGTCCGCCAGGTCGGCCGCGAAGTAGCCGGTCGGGAAGATGTCCGACAGAAGGATGGCCTGGTCGTCGGTGATCTCGTCGGGCAGCTTCACCATGCCCACGTTCGCGAAGGGGATCCGCGCCAGCTCGGCCTGCAGCCCATGGAAGGGTCCGGTCAGCCTCGGCCCACCGAAGAACGCGGTCCCTGCCGCCGGGCCATGCGGGTTCGCCCGGTCGCACTGCGAATAGTGCCCCCCTCTGCAGAACAGGCACGTGCCGCAGGCGATGGTGGAGCAGATCACCACCCGATCGCCAATGTCGAAGTTGCGCACGTCGTCGCCGAGCTCCTCGACGATGCCGACGCCCTCGTGCCCGAGGATCGTCCCGGGCTCCATCCCCGGGAGCGTGCCCCGCACCATGTGCAGGTCCGTTCCGCAGATCGCGCTCGCCGTCAGGCGCACGATGGCGTCGGTCGCTTCCTCGATCTGTGGCTCGGGCACCTCGTCCAGGCGGATGTCGCCAATTCCGTGGAAGACGACTGCTCTCAAGCTCCCCCCCTCGTCCAGTGACCAGCCCTGACCGGACCACCCCAAAGGGAAGATGGTCATCGAGCCGCAGCAGCCGCTCCTCAAGCTCCTCGTTCTGCGGGCCGTCGTGCTGGGGCCCGGCCTGCGCCAACCTCGACCCATCGCGAGTCCCCTTGCGCTGCGTCCGCCCTTCCCCGTCCCCATTTTCGAGACAGCATGGACACCCTTGTCCTGAGCGCCTCCTACGAGCCGGTCGCAAGGGTCACTTGGCGGCGCGCCATCAGCCTCCTGTTTGCCGGCAAGGTCGAGGTGCTCGACGAGTACGAAGACCGCCACGTGCACACCGTGACGCTCGCGGTCCGCATGCCATCGGTCGTTCGCTTCCTTCGCACCCTCTCGCGCAAGCGGCGGGCGATGCGCTTCAGCCGGCAGAACGTCTATGCGCGCGACCATGGCCGCTGCCAGTACTGCGGCACGGCGGTCTCCCCCGGCATGGCGACCTATGACCACGTGGTCCCACGCTCGCAGGGCGGCCGGACGTGCTGGGAGAACGTCGTGATCGCCTGCGCGCCGTGCAATCAGAAGAAGGGCTGCCGGACCCCGGAGCAGGCCTGCTTGCGGTTGCTCGTGGCCCCGGTTCGCCCCAAGAAGCTGCCGAGCCTGAGGCTGACCCTCACCTTCCAGAAGGGCATGCCGATCTCCTGGCAGAATTGGCTGCCCTCCCACCTCGGGTGGCGCATGGAGGAATCCGAGGTCGCCTGAGCGCGCTGCGGCCAAGGTAGCAACCCCAGCTCGAATGAGCCTGGGATGGGACGCTCGCCCCCTGCGAGTGTCGGCTGTACTCTCCGGGCATGCGCTCGGTGCTCGCTCTGGTGCTCTCCTTCCTCCTCCCCGCCTTTGCCCTCGGCCCCGCCACCGCAGCCGCTGACGAGGGGACCTGGCACCTGACCGCCACGGCTGGAACCGAGTTCCCCGTGGACGCGGGGGCCAGGCTCACCGTCGACGGGCCCTGGCGGCTGCAGCTGTCGACCTCGCTGGGCGTCATGCCCGACGCCTATCTGCAGGCGCTCAACGACTCGATGGTCGCCTTCGAGGTCTATCCCCAGACGACCGCTGCGCTGATCCAGTCCGCGCTCACCAACTCGCTCATCTGGCGCACCCAGCTCGGCTGGCGCCCCTTCTCGAGCTGGGGTTTCTACTTCCAGGCCGGCTACACCCTGGCGACGCTGGGCGGCGCGCTGACCGGAACCCAGGCCCTCGCTGCTGCAACCGGGCGCGAGCCTCCCGAGACCGAGGGCGCCAATCGCACGATGATCGAGGTCGAGGCCCGCTCCACCATCCACATGTTGGGCGGGGAGCTGGGCTACCGCTGGCTCCTGCTGGATCGCGTCGCCATCCAGTTCGCCTTGGGGGGCTTCGGCACTGTCGGCGCCTCCACCAAGCTCACCGCGCCCAGCGCCCCTCCCCGAGCGGCCAAGGCGCTGGAGCCGTACCTGGCCGAGGGCGCGCAGTACCTCGACGAGACCTATCGGTCCTACGTGCACGCCGGCTACGTCAGCCTGCAGGTGGGCTACCGGTTCTTCTGAGGAACCGGACGCACATCCCTCGCCCCGGCCTTCTCCGACAGGGAGCGGGAGGTGCATCTCTTCGCGAAACGGAGGGAGCGAGTTGAGGAACGACGCCGCGACGGCTAATTGGTGAAAATGCGGTAGTAGTGCTTCATGAAGTCGTCCATCTTCATCTTGAAGACACCATCATCCTTGCCGTCGTTGCCGAATTCCTCGGTGCCCGCGGGATTGCGCAGAGTGATGTACTTCTGCCCTGCTTCCTCGGAGACGTTCACGACCGCGTAGAGATGGTGCGGGCGGATGTTCACGCTGCGCACCGAGTCGTCCTGGGAGCTTCCCGCGACGACAGCATGCTTGGCCTGCAGCTCGGCCTTGATGGTGTCAAAGGCTTCCGACGAGGACATCTGCTCGACGAAGGAGACGGTTGCGGGACGGCCGGTCATGGCCTCCATCACGTCACCGGCAAGACCTCCGTCGCCGATCGCCTGGTAGCCGCCCTTCCACTGCGCATACGCCTTCTCGAGCATCGGGAACCAAAGCTCATCGGGGGAGCGCGAGGCCCCGTAGGCCGGCATGTCGGCGATCATCGGAAGCTTGCTGTCCACGGTCACTTCGACGGGCTTGTGCGCGCCGCCGGGAGCCCATTCGAAGAAGCGGGCCGTATAGGTTCCGTTGCCGTTGTCCTTGATGGCATTTCGGATGACGCTCGGGTCGGTATAGGCCATCGCGGAGAGCGTCCCGACCAGGAAGCAGTCCCCGATCGAGCCCTGCAGCACGTCGTCTCCCGAAGGACCGTCCACGAAGAGCTGGCCTGTCTGCCGCTGATAGGTGACCAGGCCCTTGTCCTTGTCCATCACGACGGGCTCTGACGGGTTGCCGAGCACCGTTGGACCCGAGTCGGTCGCGCCCAAGAGCGTCGCCGAGCGATCCGGCGTCGGAGACTCGAACTGGTCCTGGTTGCGCTTGAGCTTGTCGTCCTGCCCCGCGGGAGTCGAGACCTTCTCGTCGCGCTTCTGAGACGCCGGCTGCTCGATCTGTCCGCGGGCGTTGGTCTTGTTCGAGTTTGACCCGATCTTTGGCACAGCCGCCTCCGTTGCTCCCCCTGAGTTCCTGGATTCTGCGCGCTCGAGTAAGGGCTGATTATCGACAGAAAGGAAGCCAAGTTGCTGGTGATGGGGTCTGTGGGCAGGATGCCAGGGACCCGCACCTACGACGCCTTGTAGACCTCACCAGCAGGAACCTGGACGTTCTTCCCGTCGTTCAC
>JACRCT010000332.1 GCA_016218885.1 Deltaproteobacteria bacterium
AGGGAGCGCGCGCGGTGCTGCGCCGGACCCTGTCCCAAGAGCGCCGGCTCGCGCGCCTTGCCGCCGTGGGCGCAGCCACTCGCAGCGAGCTGGAGGCGGCGCAAGCGGAGCGCGCCCAGGCGCAAGCGGCGGTCGGCGCCGCCGAGGAGGGGCTGCGATACACCGGCCTTCGAGCTCCGTTCGCCGGGCGGGTCCAGTCCAAGCGGGTGACCGAGGGCGATCTGGTGACGCCGGGGACGCCGCTGGTGGAGCTCGAGGGCAGCAGCCTGGAGCTGGTGGCGACGCTCTCCGGCGAGGAGGTGGCGCGCGTCAGCCCCGGGCAATCCCTCCCCTTCGACGCGGGATCGGGACGGGGGCGGGCGGAGATCGGCGCCATCGCCCCCTCGGCCGATCCAGTGGCGCACCGCGTCGAGGTTCGGGCACGGGTCGTGGAAGCCCCTCCGGGTCTGCGCGGTGGCAGCTTCGCGCGGCTGGAGCTGCCCGCCGCCGCCGCGGCGCCCGCCGAGGTGTGGATCCCCTCCTCGGCGCTGGTGCAGCGCGGAGACCTGCGCGGAGTGTTCGTGGCCCGCGAGGGGCACGCCGAGCTGCGCTGGCTGCTGCTGGGCGACGCAGCGGACGGCGCAGTCCCGGTGCGCGCCGGGCTGAGCGGCGACGAGAGGTTCGTCGACGCTCCAGGAGAATTGCGGGACGGGCAGCCCATCCGGGTGCGAAATGGCGACTGACGACGGCGACCGCGGCGAGGCGGCGAAGCTGGGAATGGCCGGCAGCCTTGCCCGAGCCTTCATTCGCAGCCGGCTGACCCTGCTCCTCGTCGTCGCTTCGGTGGCCCTGGGGATTTTGGCGGTGCGAATCACCCCGCGCGAGGAGGAGCCGCAGATCGTCGTGCCCATGGTCGACGTGGCGGTGGAGATGCCTGGCGCCAGCGCCCGGGAGATCGAGAGCCAGCTCACCACGCCCCTGGAGCGCCGTCTGTGGGGCATCCCCGGCGTCGAGTACCTCTACAGCACCAGCCTCGCGGGTCGGGCGCTGCTCACGGTGCGCTTCAAGGTGAACGAGCCGCTCGAGCCCAGCACGGCCACGGTGCGCCATGAGCTCGCTGCGCACCCCGAGCTCCTGCCGGCGGGGGCGCTGCCGCCCACGGTGCGCGAGCTGAGCATCGACGACGTGCCCTTCCTGACGCTGACGCTGCACGGCGATCAGCCGCCGGGCGTGCTGCGCCAGCTGGGAGAGGCGGTCGCACGCCATGTCGCCGAGGTCCCGGACGCCTCGCAGGTCCACGTGGTGGGCGGGGCGCGCCGGCAGGTGCGGGTGGAGCCGGAGCCCGGGAGGCTGCAGGCCGCAGGGGTCACGCTGCTCGAGCTGGAGCAGGCCCTCCGCTCAGCCGATGCCAATCTTCCGGCGGGGGCAGCGGTGGCCGGAGGTCGGCGCAGCGTGCTGGAGGCCGATGGCCTGGTGCGCAGCGCCTCGGAGCTGCGAAGGCTGGTGGTCGCCGAGCACGCCGGCCATCCGATCTATCTGTCCGACGTGGCGGCAGTGACCGACGGGCCCGAGCCCGATCCTGCGCTGACGCTCTTCGCCGCTCGCGGCAGCGCCGGGTTCGAGCCGGCAGTGACCATCGCCCTCTCCAAGCGCACGGGCGCGAACGCCACTGCGCTGGCCAAGGTGGTGGAGCAGAAGGTCGCGACGCTGCGCGGCGGGTTGCTCCCCGCATCGGTAGGGCTGACCGTGACCCGCAACTACGGCGAGACCGCGGGCGCCAAGGCCCAGGAGCTCATCGAGCACCTCCTCATCGCCACCCTCTCGGTGATCACCCTCATCCTGCTGGCGATGGGATGGCGCGCCGCCGTGGTGGTGGGCATCACCGTCCCGGTCACCCTGGCGATGACCCTGCTGCTGAGCTACCTGCTGGGCTACACGCTGAACCGGGTCACGCTCTTCGCGCTGATCTTCTCCATCGGAATCCTGGTCGACGACGGCATCGTGGTGGTGGAGAACATCCACCGCCACCTGCACCTGCCGGATCGTCCCAAGAGCTTGGCGCGCACGGTGGTCCGCGCGGTGGACGAGGTCGGCAATCCAACCATCCTCGCCACCTTCGCGGTCATCGCCGCCATCCTGCCCATGGCTTTCGTGAGCGGGCTGATGGGCCCGTACATGCGCCCGATCCCGGTGGGGGCGAGCCTGGCGATGATCTTCTCGCTCTTCGTGGCCTTCGTGGTCAGCCCCTGGGCCTCGCTGCGGCTCTTCCGCAGCCAGGCACGAGAGCAGCCTGCGGCGCCCGAGGCGGAGCACGGGCAGCGGCGTGAGGGCAAGGCCACGCGGGCCTATCGCCGGGTGATGCGCACGCTCCTGGGCAAGGCGAGCGCGCGCTGGGCCTTCCTGGGATTGGTGTTGGCCCTGTTCGGCGCCGCGGTCAGCCTGGTGGCATTGGGGGTGGTGAAGGTCAAGATGCTGCCCTTCGACAACAAGTCGGAGTTCCAGGTCCAGCTCGACCTCCCTGCCGGCACCGCCCAGCAGGACGCCCTCGCCGCCGGCCAGCGCGTCGCCCGGCGGCTGCTGCAGGAGCCGGTGGTGCGCGACCTCTCGGTGTACTCCGGAGCGGCTGCGCCGTTCACCTTCGTGGGACTGGTGCGCCACAGCTTCCTGCGCCAGGCGCCGGAGCAGGTGGACCTGCAGGTCAACCTCGTTCCCAAGGACGAGCGCAAGGAGCAGAGCCACGCCATCGCCACCCGGCTGCGCCCAGCTCTGGAGGCGATCACCGTCCCCTTGGGGGCCCGGATGAAGATCGTGGAGATCCCTCCCGGTCCACCGGTGCTCGACACCATGGTCGCGGAGATCTACGGACCCGACACCGCGACCCGCGACGGCCTGGCGGCACAGGTCCGCGAAGCTTTTCGCTCCACCCCTGGCCTGGTGGACGTGGACAGCTCGCTCAACGAGACAGCGCCGCGACGGCGGCTGGTGGTGGACCGGGAGAAGGCCTCGCTGCACGGGGTGGCTCCGGCGACGGTGGCCCGGGTGCTGTCCATGGCCGGGGCCGGGGCGACGCTGGGCAGCTTCCATGTCGAGGGCGCGTTCAGCCTGGTGCCGGTGGTCCTCGCGCTCTCCCAGGCGCGGCGGGCCGAGCTCGACTCGCTGCTGCGGCTCGAGGTGCCTGGGCTCCGGGGACCGGTGCCGCTCTCCGAGTTGGTTCGGGTGGAGACCGACCGCGAGGACCGGGCGCTCTTCCACAAGAACCTGATGCCGGTGAGCTACGTCTTCGCCGACCTCGCCCGGGAGATCGAGAGCCCGGTGTACGCGCTCTCGGCGCTAGACCGCAAGCTCGACGCCCTCGAGCGGTCCAGCGGAATACCCATCGCGCGCTTCGGCCTTTCCCTGCCGCTGAGCACCGAGCACCGCAGCCTGAAGTGGGACGGCGAGTGGCACGTGACGCTGGAGGTGTTCCGCGACCTGGGCCTCGCCTTCGCCGCGGTGCTGGTGCTGATCTTCATCATGGTGGTGGGCTGGTTCGAGAGCTTCAAGGTGCCCTGGGTGATCCTCGTGCCCATTCCCTTGAGTCTCATCGGCATCATCCCCGCCCACGGGCTGATGGGCGCCTTCTTCACCGCCACCAGCATGATCGGCTTCATCGCCGGCGCGGGGATCATCGTGCGCAACAGCATCATCCTGGTGGACTTCATCGAGATGAAGCTGCG
>JACRCT010000333.1 GCA_016218885.1 Deltaproteobacteria bacterium
CTGCGAGGCGAAGCGCGGGAAGGTCTCGGTGTAGAACCGGTCGAGCTCCGGGGCGGTGCAGGACAGGTCGAACTCGCGGACGTCGGCCAAGGTGCCCTGGCCGAAGGTGGGGGCGAACTCGGCCCGGGTGATGGGCCTCCCGCGGAAGCGTCGGCCGGCCTCCTCGACGGTCCGAAACCAGGCCTCCTCGCTTCGGACGAGCACGCCATCGAGGTCGAAGAGGATCGCACGCAGCAGCATGGCGCCGCACTATAGCCCTCATCGCTCACGAGGCGGTCTCGTCGCTCGCTGTTCAGCCTCTTCCTCGGCTTGACGGCCTTTCGAGCGAACGCTTAAAGTGAACGGCCTGTTTTTCCGGCCGGTTGAAGTCCCTGCGCGCTTGCCAAAAATTGAGGTTGCTCATGCGCCACAGCAAGTGGTTCGTCCTCGCCTTTGTCCTCGCCGTGGTTCCCTGGATGCCAGGGTGCAATTGCGACCCGATCAAGACCAATGAAGCCCTGGGCGATGGCAAGCTCCTCGAGGAAGGGCCGAACAAGGTGTTCACCGAGGTCGAGGAGACGACGCTCGACTGGAATGCGGTGCTCATCGATAGCCGTGTCGAGAAGAAGATCAAGGTGCGCAACTTCGGCAACGGTACCTTGGAGATTACCTCGGTCGAGCGGAGCGAGGGCTTCCCCGCCGTCTTCAACTACGACATCCCTCCTTTCAAGCTCGACGTCTCCACTGACCAGGACCTGTCGTTCTTCTTCGAGCCCAAGGTCGCAGGAACCTATGAGGCGACCATTACGCTTCTGCTGGGCAGCGCCTCCAACGACAGGCTGATCATCCATCTCAAGGCACGGGGCGTAGAGGGCGCCTGCTCCATCACTCCGGCCGACGTCGCCGACTTCGGCTCGGTGGCGCTGGGGACCTCCTACGTTAAGCACGACATCATTATCGCCAACGCCTCCGAGCTGGAATGGGAGGTCAACGTCAAGGAGATCCTCAGCGACAGCGACCCCGGCACCTTCGTCTTCAACAATTTCGTCCCGGGCATCCTGCGCGTTCCGGCACGCAGCGAGATCCGGGTGCCGGTCGAGTTCAAACCCAACCATGTCGGCGAGCACCTGGCGGCGCTGTCAATCCCCGCTCCGGAGATATGCCAGCCCAACCTCCTGCAGCTGAAGGGGCAGGGCGTCGATCAGGTCCTGGAGTGCGAGCCCAAGGTGCTCATCAAGGATGCCCAGACCGGCCGCGAGCGCTGGGAGTGTCTGCTCGACTTCGGGTTCGTGAACCCCGGCGCCAAGGCCTCGGCCCCGGCCAGGCTGAAGAACCTGGGCAACCAGGAGATCACCGTCAGCAACCTGGTCTTCGAGCAGGACACGGCCAAGGGGAATGCGTTTGGGCAGGAGGTGGCGGAGGGCGCGGAGGCGATCGTCGACTTCACGATCATGCCTGGCGAGTCCAAAGAGATCCCCATGCACTTCATGCCGACGCTGCTGGGCCAGCACACGGGCAAGCTCAACTTCAAGTCGACGGACCAGAAGCGGCAAGCGGGCTACTTCGTGCTGGTCGGCATCGGCGGCGGCCCGGCGATCGACGTGCAACCCGGAAGCGTGGGCTTCGGACCGGTGGCGCTCAACACCTACCAGAAGCGACGGATCACCGTTTCCAACGTGGGGACCGACATCTCCGGAACGACCGATGACAACCTGAAGATGATGGAGCCCGACACGAGCACGAGCTGCTCGAAGAACACCGACTGCCCCGAGCCCAGCATCTGCCAGCGCAGCATGTGCTGGGTCCGCAAGCAGGCCACCATCGAGGTCGTCCAGGGCGAGGCGGAGGACTTCGTGGTCGACTGGCCTCCGGTGGGCTACCCGGATCCGGCGGGGCTCGCCGCGGGCGCCAGCGCGGAGATAGCGGTGCGCTTCGCACCCAAGACCGTGGGGGACAAGAAGGCCTATGTGCACATCTTCTCGAACGATCCCCAGGTTCCTGATCGCAAGGTGCTGGTCGAGGGAACCGCGGTGGACATGCCTCCCTGTGACTACGAGATCGTGCCCTCCCAGCTCAACTTCGGCATCGTCGAAGCCGGCAAGAACCTCCAGCTCGGCTTCAGCATCCGCAACCGGGCGAGCAACGCCGACCACGAGTGCCTGATCTCCACCCTCGGCTTCGCGCGAGGCACCCCCACCTCCTTCACCCTGGTCAACGGACCGGTCACGGGCGCGACCATCAAGGGCGGCGAGGTCTTCGAGGTGCCGATCCGCTTCGCCCCCAAGCAGAACGGCACGTTCACCGGCAGCGTCGAGTTCTACATCTCCAGCCCGGAGGCGCCCGAGGGCCGGGTCTCGCTCACCGGGACGGCGCAACCCGGCTGCCTGATGATCGCCCCCAGCGAGCTCGACTTCGGAGTGATCCAGGTCAACTGCAACTCCCGCGACCGGCTCTTCACCATCTACAACGTGTGCTCGGTCAATCAGACCATCCAGTCGATCGAGCTGCAGCAGGGGCTGTCGCAGGAGTTCCACATCATCGCCTCGCCGGTCACCGCTGGCAGCAGCTATCCCCTCCCTGCCGGAAACTCTGCCGACTTCAAGGTGCGCTACTCGCCCGTCAACGTGGGGACTGATCAGGGCAGCATCGCCATCAAGACCCAGCTCGCCCAGCCCTACGTGATCCCGCTGTCGGGGCGCGGAGACACCACCGCCATCCAGACCGATGTGTTTGCCCAGGACCCCAAGCCCAAGGTCGACGTGCTGTTCGTGGTCGACAGCTCGGGCTCCATGTACGACGAGCAGGAGGCCCTGGCCAGCAACTTCGACTCGTTCATCCGCTTCGCCGTCGAACAGCAGGTGGACTACCACGTCATGGTCACCGACACCGGAGTGGGCGAGTCCGCGCTGGGGTGCAACGACAACTATGGTGACCCCGACCTGAACGGCTGCCCCTATCGTCCGACCGACCCGTGCCCGGGCTGCACGACGCCGCCCCCCTACGTCACGCCGGAGACGACCAACGCCGACCGCTGCTTCTCCTGCAACGCGCGGGTGGGCACCGACGGCAACGCCACCGAGTCCCTGATTCGTCCGGCCTATCTGGCGCTCACCAACCCCAACCTGACTGGCTGCACCCAGGGCTTCCTGCGTGACGAGGCCAACTTGGCGGTGGTGGTGGTCTCCGACGCCGCGGACCAGGACTGCGCCGGCTCGGGCGGCAACCAGCAATCGGTGGCCTTCTACCTGAACGCCCTGCTCAACATCAAAGGCTTCAAGCGGCAGAACATGTTCACCTTCAACTCCATCACTCCCAATGCGAACGACCCCTCCGACTGCTCCTCGGGCCAGGACGACTCGGCGCTCTCCAACACCCGCGTCGAGCAGGTGGTCACCGCCACCGCGGGGGTGTCCGACTCCATCTGCACCACCGACTGGTCGCAGTCGTTGGAGAGGCTGGGGCAGACCGCCTTCGGCTACCGGACGCGATTCTTCCTCTCGAACGTTCCGGACCTCAGCGAGCCCATCGAGATCCAGATCGACGGGGACGTGTACGACCAGTACGGCGAATTCGGCGATCTGCGCTGGTGGTACACCCCGGATCCGGTGAACGCCATCGACTTCTCGGCGATGGCGGTCCCCGAGCCGGGCTCGACCATCACCGTCTCCTACCACGTGGACTGCCTGCGGTAGCGGAGTCGGCGGGGCAGGGCGGGGAAATGGAGCCCCGCCCCGCGCCCTCCGGCGCGAGGACCACCACCTGCCCGCTCCTGGCCGCCTGGCCGGGCAGTGTGTGCTCACCGGTCGTCGGGCAGCCGGAATTAGGTCCCTTCCGCCGAGGAGCAGGGGGGAGGGCCGGTGGAGTTCTGTAGGGCTGGCGGCGGCGCGTTTCATTCCACGCAAGGCTGTGTAAGATAGCCACCCTTTTTGACGCCTGAGCGCCGGCTGTCGGCGCATGGAGCAGGACGATGACGAAGCGGCTCGCATTGACCCTTGCCGGGCTCGCGGCAATCGCCGGCACCCCATCGCTCGCCAAGGCCCAGGGGCTCTATGTGGCGAGCCCGCCCTCCACCGCGACGGCTCCGACCTACGCGGGTTGGACGAGCTTCAGCTTCAGCGATGACGACGGCGGCGTGGCCACCCTCACCTCGCCGTTCCCCTTCGTCTTCTATGGGCAGCCCTACACGTCGTTCGACGTCACGACCGATGGGATCATCCTGTTCGAGAACCGGCCGCAGACGTGCGCTCCCCCTAGCGTCAGCTCCACCTGCTACGCCAACAAGAGCATCCCCACCGCCGGGGCGCCCAACGCGATGATCGCCTTCTGGTGGGACGACATGGAGCTGCCCAGCCAGGCGGGGCAATGGACCGTCGCCGGCAACTACCCGAGTCGGGTCTTCTCGATCAAGCTCGCCAACTGGGAGAGGTGGAACTCGGGAGGCGCGCGCAGCGTCCAGGTCGACCTGCACGAGGGCTCGGGTGCCATCGCCATCTACTACGGCGCCCTCACTGGCTCGGGCACGGACAACGCGTCGGTGGGCATCGAGAACATCGACGGCACCGACGGCGTGGTCGGCCTCACCTGCACCAACACCAGCAGCTTCTGCTCCCAATCCGATTGGCCGGCGGGCAAGGTCGTGATGATCTCCCCGGCGATCGACCCCGAGCTGCTGGTGACCGACGTGGTCGGGACGCCCCTGGCCACCGTGCCGGGCAACCCCAATCGCTTTCGGCTCGACGTGGCGGTCACGGTCAAGAACCAGGGCGAGCACCCTGCCGAGGGCTTCGGCTTCGACCTCTATTTGTGCAACCAGGCGCAGCTCGTCACCGACGACCCCACCAAGTGCACTCTGCTGCGCCAGCACACCACGCTCCAGAGCCTGGCGGGCCACGAGTCGGGGACCTGGACCGAGACGGGCCTCGAGTTCGACCGACCGGCGTCGGGCACCTTCTACCTGGGGGCCTATGTGGACCCGCCCACCGCGGGGGCGCCGCAGGGCAACGTGGCGGAGGCCCTGGAGACCAACAACACCCGTACCAGCATGGGCTACCTGGTCGGCGTGGACCTGAGCGGAAGCCTGGCCGGGCCGACCAACGCCGGGGCCGGCGACGAGGTGGCGATGGAGGTGACGATCCGCAACAGCGGCACCGACCCCGCCGCCGCCGCCTTCAGCTACGAGCTGTGGATAGCCACCAGCACCACGCTCAGCCGCACCAATGACAAGCTCTTCTACACCGGGACGGTCAGTGCCATCGCCGGGGGCGAGACGCTGCAGCTGCTGCCCCCCGCCCGGCTCCCGACGAGCCTCTCCGACGGCACCTACTACTTCCACCTGGTCATCGATTACGCGAACACGGTCCCCGAAGTGAACAACGGCAACAATGCCGCGAGGGCCAGCGCCCCGGTGTCGCTCTCCTCGTCGGACCTGTTGGTCAAGGACGTGCGCGTGCGCTCGACGGTGGCTCCTTATCCCGATGTCAGCGAGGCCTTCTTCGAGGAGGACGTGAGGGTCACCTTCACGGTCCAGAATGCGGGCGGCGGGACCGCGCGGAACTTCTACGTCTGTCTGGTCCTCTCGGACACGCCCACCATCACCCTCTTCGACCTGGCGATGAACATGACCCCGGCGGACCTGCCGGAGCTCAACGCCCTCACCTACGTGGGGGGCGAGACCCATGCCCTGGAGATCGAGGCGACCATCCCCGCGCGCAAGACGAACGGCAAGCCGATTCCTGAGGGGCTCTACTACGTCGGCGTCATCGCCAACTGCCGCAACACGATGACGGGCGAGAGCAACCTGAGCAACAACCTCATCAGCGCGAAGGACCCGGTCCATATCCGCCAGCCCGCCATGGACCTCACTCCCGTGCAGGTGCAGGCGCCGGCGGCGGGCGCAGTCGGCGAGGTCCTGCCGACCTTCCGCGTGCTGCGGAACATGGGCAATCGCGGCAATGCCGACCTCGCCAGCAGCGCGCCCTTCAAGTATCGCTACTACCTGTCCTCCAACGAGTTCATCTCCGTCGAGGACATCCCTCTGTCGATCGTCGACGCCCAGGGCGAAACGCGGACCGAGGGCGAAGGCCGGCTGGCTCCGGGGGAGAGCGATCGGGCGACCGACCTCGTCTTCATTCCGCCGCTGGTCTCTCCTGGCACCTACTACGTTGGAGTGGTCGTGGACCCCGAGGGCGAGTTCTTCGAGCTGGACGAGGCCAACAACGCCCTCGCCTCGCTGGGCAACCTGGAGATCGTCGCCAGCTCTCTGCGCATCGAGACCAGCTCGCTTCCCGACGGGCTGGTCGGCGTGGACTACCTGCAGCAGCTGGTCGCCAGCGGCGGGGACGGAACCTACGCCTGGTCCGTGATGCCCGACCAGGGCGAGCTTCCCGCCGGTCTGACGCTGAGCGCCGAGGGCGAGATCTCCGGCGTGCCATCCGCCCCTGAGGTCGCCGTGTTCACCGTGCAGGTCTCCTCGCCCGCCCACCCCGCGGCAGGGACGCCGGCGCGGGTGACGTTGGCCCGGCTTGCCCTGCGCACGGTGGACCCTTCGGGCGCCCTGGCCATCCTCTCCTCGCGATTGCCGACTGCCATCCGGAACGCCGACTACTCGGTGAACCTCTCCGCCGTGGGCGGAGTTCGACCGTACGTGTGGCTGATGCACGAGGGCGTCCTGCCCGACGGGCTGACCCTGGACCAGTCGGGCAAGATCTCCGGCAAGCTGACCAAGGTCTTCGGCAACACCACCTTCAAGGTGTCGGTCACCGACGCCTTCGGCACCCGGGTGGTGGGCGAGCTGAGCATGCGCGCCGTGGAGGCGGGGACGCTGTTCGTCGCCACTGACTCGCTGGGCAAGGCGCAGATCGGGGTCGCCTACCAGCAGAAGCTGCGCGCCGTGGGCGGGACCACGCCCTACAGCTGGTCGATCACCGGTGGGGCGCTGCCCGACGGGCTGCGGCTCAGTGGCGACGTCCTTCTGGGCACGCCGAAGAAGGCCGGCTTCTTCCCGCTGGTCGTCGAGGTCGCCGACTCCGCGGGCTACACCGACTCGGCCGCCTTCATCCTCACCGTGCTGTCGCGCTCCGCCGCCTTCACTCTGCCGGAGCTGCCCCAGGTCAAGCCGGGCGAGTTCTTCTCGGTCAACCTCTCTCTTCAGGCGAAGCCGCGCTCGGTCTTCCAGCTCTATGCTGGCGAGCTGCCTTCGGGCTTGACGCTCGACTCGGAAGGCCGCCTCGAGGGAACGGTGGCGGAGGACGCGGTGCCGCGCAGCTACGATTCGATCCTGCTCGTCACCGAGGAGAACGGCGCCCAGGCGCTGGTCCCCATGACTATCCGCGTGGTTGCCAAGCCGGTCACCGTGTACACCACCTCGGGCGGAGGCTGCTCCGCGGCCGGGGCGGGGCTGTTCCCGCTGCTGGGGCTGCTCTTCGCGCTGCCGCTCTTCGCCCGCCGTCGCCGGTCCGTCGCGGTCTCGGTGGCGTTGCTGGCTCTGGGGGTCGCCGCTCCTGCGCTCGCCGACTACCGGGTCGGGGTCAGCTCCAGCACCCCCTTCCAGCCGCTGGTCGGCGGCACCACCGTTCTGCTCGACCCCACCCGCGGGGACGCGACCGTGGCGCTGCCCTTCGGCTTCCGCTTCTGGGGCGAGAGCTACTCCGAGGTCCAGGTGGCCTGCCGCGGGTACCTCGCCTTCGGAGTGACCGGAGTGACGGCGACCAAGCCGCAGAGCATGGGCATCCCGTCGACGGCGGCGGCCTTCCCGCTCATCGCGCCGTGGTGGGGCAGCTGGGAGTGCCTGCCAGGGGCTATCACCTACAAGGTCACCGGCGTGGCGCCGCAGCGGGTGATGACCTTCCAGTGGGAGCGCGCCTGGTACACCCCGGACACCTCCGGCAAGGCGGCGCACGGCGCGACCTTCCAGGCCCGGCTCTACGAGACGACGGCTCGGGTCGAGTTCGCCTACGGTCCCTCGAACATGTCGCAGTACGTGCCGCCCACCGAGGACAAGGCCCCCAGGGCTGCGGTGGGCATCCAGAGCAGCGGGACGGTGGGGCTGCCTGGCCTTCCCTGCACCGCAGCCCAGCCTGCCACCGGCTCGGGCGCCAACTGCCTGGTCAGCGACTACGCGCCCAACACCGTCGTCTCCTTCACCCAACCTGCTGACCTCACCCTGACGCGAGTGTACGCCGACGACACGGGCTACGCCGGCGTCCCGCTGCGCATGGGAGTGACGGTCCTCAACCAGGGAGGCGAGGAGGCCCGCAACGTGGCCGTGCGCTTCTTCCTTTCCAGCGACACCTCCCTCGACATCGCCTCCGACACCGCGCTCGGAACGACGCGGGGCATGGACGTCGACGTGCAGCAGCGTCGCGACGTGCTGCTGTCTCCGACGCTGCCCTCGACGTTGAGCGGGTCGGCCTTCTACCTGTTCGCCGTGGTCGACCCCGACAACGGCATCGCCGAGGACCTCGAGGCCAACAACCGCGCCC
>JACRCT010000346.1 GCA_016218885.1 Deltaproteobacteria bacterium
CCGATCGAGGCGATGGTCGACGAAGAGTCCTTGCTCTGCGGGGTCTCCGGGGTCCCGTTCGTGTAGCGGAAGATGGTCGCCGCGTCGACGACGGCATCCTTGAGGAAGAACGTCCCAGCCGCCATCGGCACCGTGAGGGGCCGGTTGCCCACGTACCAGTTGCTCCCGTACTGAAGGTACATGTACGTCCCGCCGTCTCGCCCGAGCACGTAGTCGCTGCCTCCCGCGTTGGTCCGAGACCAGACGATGAAGTAGCTGTAGCCCCCCGGCGGAATCGGCATGTTGCCGAACACCACCGGCTGCACTCCGCTGAACCGGACCACCGGCAACCCGTTCACGACGCCAGTCCTGAAGGTCGGCTGCCCTGCCGGCGCCATCGCGTTCCGTCCGTTGCCGCTGCTGTCGGGCCAGGCTGCAACGGGGCTGCCATCGCTCAAGGTGATCGCGTCGGCCTTGAGCCAGACGAACATGTTCGCCATCACCGGAGACCCGCACCCGCACGCAGGGCAAGGCCCGCCACAGTCGATTCCGGTCTCGCCCTGGTTTCGGATGCCGTCGCTGCAGGTCGGGCACGCAGCGCAGGGGCCGCCACAGTCGATGCCGGTTTCGCCCTGGTTCTGGATGCCGTCGCTGCAGGTCGGACACGCGGCGCACGGCCCGCCACAGTCGATGCCGGTCTCCCCCTGGTTCTGGATGCCGTCGGTGCAGCTCGGCCCGATGTCGGCCATCACCCGACCCTTGAACATGAAGTTGGTCTGGTCGGGGAGCTTGAACTGCCAGGTCCTGGAGGCCGCGGCGTTGGGGTTCAGGGTCCCGTAGGCGACCAGCCCGAACTGATTGCTCAACCCCGGCGGGACCACGGTCTCGCTGTTGCAGAGCTCGCGGCCCGCTGGCGTCACGCGCGTGAACTCGACGTGCACGTTCTGCAGCTGGCTCGTGTAGAACGACCGCAAGGTCACGTCCGCGTCGAGCGATCCACCGCCGCAGTTGGCCCCCTGCGCGAGGTTGGTCGTCACGAGCTCGACCGATTCCGCGGGCCCGGTCCCCGCCTTCCCGTCCTGGACGACGTTGGCCTCCTGCAGGCCTTGCTTCGTGGTGCCGAGCTCCCCGGGCGCAGGAACCACGGTCAGGGTGCCCTTCTCCAGATCGATCGTGCCCAGGAACTCCTTCACCACCCGCACGCTCTTGGGCGCGTCAGCGCTCGGGGTCGTCGCGGTCGGCGTTTCCGTCGAGGGCCGCGTCTCGCAGCCGACCAATCCGGAGACGCAACAGAGAGCAGCCAGAAGTCCACGGTTGCGCATGAGTCACCCCGGAAGTCGACGAGCAGACGATCAAGAGTAGGCGGACCTCCCACGGCCGGTCAAACGAGCCCCCGCTCGACTGGGGTCCAGGTCACGGGCGGAATGCCGGCGACCCGTCGGTGGAGGTCCGGTTGGTCACGCGCACCGGGCTCGACCCTCCCGGCATGTCGAGGAGCACGATCTCGGGATTGCCGTAGCGCCAGGAGCTGACTGCGATCCGCCCGCCGCCGGGCTCCCAGCTCGGCTCGCTCTCCTCCTCGCTCGAGAGCAGGTTCACCTTCCCGTCCGCGAGCGTGAGGGTCGCCAGCTCGGACTGGTTCTTCGCCGAGAGCCGCGCGAACACCAGCGTCGCGCCGTCCGGCGCAGCGGCTGGCCTGCCCAGGATCTTCGCGCCGTTCGTGAGCGCCTTCGGCCCGGCCCCTGTCGCGCCCATCGACCAGATCTCGTACGTGCCGCCTCGATTGCTCACGAAGTACAGCGCGCTCCCGTCCGCCGACCAGACCGGGCCTGCGTCGATCGCCGCGTTGTCGGTGAGCTTCACCGGGACGCCCCCCTGGGCCGAGACCGAATAGATCTCGCTGCCTGCCTTTCCCGCCGAGCGTCCCTCGAAGGCGATGGTCATGCCGTCCGGCGAGAACGCCGGGGACGTGGCCTGCAGGTCCCCGACCTGAAGCTGGCTCTCGGTCCCCGCCTGCAGGTCCAGCAGGTAGATGCCGAGCTTGCCGCGCGCGCTCGCGTACGCCAGGACCCGCCCCGAGGGTGCCCAGCTCGTGTAGAGATCGTCCGCGGGGTCGCTCGTCAGCTGCCGGTCACAGGTTCCGTCCGCCCGGACCAGGTAGAGGTCGTAGTTGCCCGAGCGGCGCGAGGAGTAGGCCAGCCAGCGAGGGCCCGCGACCTCCAGGCCGCACAGTCCAGGCCCGGCGTCGCCCGCATCGACGCCAGCCGCGTCGGCTGCGCCGAGGCCGGCGTCCGGTGCCCCCGCCGCGTCCTGGCCGCTGGCATCCGGCCCGGCAGTCGCCTGTCCGGCGTCGATGGGCAGGTCGCTCCCGCCGGACGGTTCGAGGCACCCGGCGAGGGCCAGCAGGACCGATGCGAAGCCCCGACGCATCTGGTTCAGCCGCTCGCCGTCAGGCCGCCTGCGCTCACGCCCCCGCCTGAGAACAGGGTGACCCGCGCCACCGAGCGCTTCTTCAGGATCCGCGGTGGCTCGTAGCTCGGCGCGGGGCGGTCGGAGGTGCCGGTGCCGGGAGGTCCCGGTGCGCCCCGCCGCTTGGCGCTCTCGTTTTCCATTCGTTCAGCTCCGTTCTGCTTGAAGGAGGAAGGTCATTGCACCGTCAGCGTCCCCAGCTTGGACGCCGAGAAGTCCAGCCCGCCGTTGGACCCGCTCCCGTCCGTGTCGCAGTAGGTCCATCCCGCGCTGCGGCGGAAGCGCCAGACGTAGCTGTACGAGCCCGTCGCGGCAGGGGCGCGGAGAGTCGCCATGTGCTCGTCGTTGTTCTGGGAGAAGTTGTAGCCGCCGTTCGGCCCGCCGGCGGAGAAGGTCCAGCCGGTCGCCGATTCGGGGCTGCTGCCCGCGGGCCCGACCCCGA
>JACRCT010000341.1 GCA_016218885.1 Deltaproteobacteria bacterium
ACGAAGTCGGCCATGAAGCCCTGGCCGAACCGGAACAGCTCGGCGAGGGCACGCTGGCCGCGCGCCTGCTTCGACAGGCGCCAGATCGCCTTGGTCACCCCCAGCATCCAGGGCTTCTCCTCGAGATGGAGGATCCCCTGCCGGTAGAGGTCGACCACCGCCGGCCAGAAGCGCGCGCGGGTCATGCTCTCCAGGTCGTAGTCGACATGGGAGAGCAGGTGGTCCCAATAGTGGCGCACCACCGTCACGAAGAGGTCGGCCTTGTCGTCGAAGTAGTAATAGGCGGCCCCCTTGCTCACGCCCGCGGCGGTGAGGATGTGATTGAGCGAAGCCCCGTCGTAGCCGTGCAGCGCGAACTCCTGGGCGGCGCTCTCCAGCACCTGCTCCCGGCGCTCGGGGGAGAGCTTCTCGAAGCGGGGGCGCGGCATGGGTGCTCCTCCTGGGCGGATGCTGAGACCGGTGCAACAGACCGATGAGGCGGACCAGCGAGTTAGACCAAGCGGTCTAAATGCTGGCCGAAGGTGCCTCGTCAGTCAAGCGACGGGCGCAGGTTTTCTTTGAAATGGGGGAGGTCGGACCGCGTCCCGGGTCGAGTACCGGAGCCTCGACCCTAGAGGCGGGTGTCGGGGTTCGGCCCTGGGCCGCCGGAGCTGAGAGCCGGCGCCGCCTCAGGCTGCGCCGAGAAGTCCTTGCGGGCCGACTTCCTGCCCAGCAGGGCCAGCATCACGACGGGGAAGGGCAACCAGAAGGTGAGGGTGCCCACTGCGGTGAAGGCGACCTGGAGCTGGCCCATGGTGCGCATGAACCCCTCCGCCGGGCCGTCGGGCATCACGGAGGAGACGGCCTGCTGAGTCCGGGGCTGGATCACCCCGGCCTGGATCCAGGTCATCACCGGGATGAAGGCGATCGCCAGCACTCCCCAGACGATGGCTGCGCGGCGTGCCCACGCCTGCCGTCGCAGCAGCCCCACCCCGATGACGATCACCGCCAGGCTGAGCGCGAGCAGGGTCCCAGAGATCGCCATCTGGTAGGGGCGGACAGCATCCATGGCCTCCACGGTGCGCTCCATCATCTGCCCGGGCCGCGGTTGGCCGTGCTGGCGGGGCATCCTGTCCAGGAACTCCCCGAACAGGCTCAGGCCCGACCTGGTCAAGCCGTGACCGAAAAGCCCCACCAGGCTGGTGAGCGAGGCGAGGGAGCCCAGGCAGATGCTGAGGATCCCGAGGACCTTGGGCGCATTGCGCATGGGGGCTCACTCCCTTCTCTTGGCGGTGGCGATTGCCAGCGCTGCCCGCCGGGGGCTCAGGGGCAGTGCTCGGCGCCGGCTCCGGCCAACCCGAGCTCGACGCGGATCTCGTTCATGGCCTGGATGCAGAGGGCCAGATAGTCGTCGAGCTCGAGGCCGAGCAGCTCCTTGCAGGCCTTGATCTGGTCGCGGTTGATGGCGGCCGAGAAGCGCTTGTCCTTCATGCGCTTCTTGACGCTGTCGGCCTCCAGGTCGCAGGTGCTCTTGGAGGGGCGGATGAGCGCGCTCGCGGTGATGAAGCCGGTGGTCGGGTCCACGACCCACAGCGCCTTGTCCATCCTCGTGACCCGCGTGGCCTTGTCGTTGTGACCGAGTACCGCCTGGATCACCGCCTTGGGAGCGCCGGCCGCGGCCAGCACCTCGGCGCCCACCACGGTGTGGCGCTCGAGGTCGTTCTGGCACACGTCGAGGTCCAGGTCGTGGACGAGCCCCGCCAGCCCCCACAGCTCGACGTCCTCGCCGAATCGCTGCGCGAGCTTGCGCATGCACGCCTCGGCAGCGAGCGAGTGCTTGGTGGTGGCGGAGTCGCCGAGCCGGCTCCTCACCAGCTGCAGTGCCTCATCGCGATTCATGGAGCCCACTCCTGGTGCGTGGACGACGGGTCGAACGGCGGTGGCAGACTATGGCGGCGGCACGGCCCTGCGCAACGTTCAGGGCCTGGCCCGCTGGCCGCTCGGTCCGGCCCTCGGACCTTTGCGCCAAAGGAGGTGAGGGGGCCCAAGCTCGTTGACCGGATGGTCGGGTTCCCGTAAGCCTCACCCCCTCGACGGAGGATGCGCATGGCCCCTGAGCTTGGTTCCAGGCAGCGATGGCTGCTCGTCGCCTTCCTGGCGCTGTGCGTGGCGGGGCTGGGGGTGGCGGCCGACCTGACGCTCATCCACGTTCGCGTCCACACCGATCCCGGCTATCGCAGCTTCTGCGCGATCAGCCAGGAGGTGAACTGCGACACCGTCGCCGAGAGCGAGTACTCGGTCTTCCTCGGGCTGCCCAACTCGGTCTGGGGGCTTTTGGGCTACCTCGTGATGGCCGTGCTGGCCATCTGGGGCCTGACCCGGAAGCGCCTCGTCGAATCCTGGCCCGCGGGACTGCTGCTGCTGCTCTCGACCTTCTCGGTCGCGGTGTCGCTCGTCCTCGCAGTCATCAGCAAGCTCGTCATCCGCTCCTGGTGTCTGATGTGCATCGCCTCGTGGGCCGTGGCGCTGGGGCTGCTGGTGGTCTCCCTGCTCCTCGCCCGCCGTGAGGGATGGAGGTCGGCGGTGCGCGCCGACCTCTGGGCGCTTCTCTCCCGCCCGGCGCTCTTTCTAGGGCTGGCGGCGCCGGCTGCGGTGGCCCTAGGTGCCCTCTGGCTCGCCTTGCCACGCTACTGGGTCCCTGCCGAGAGCGCGGGCCCGGGCGAGCTCGCCACGGGGACGG
>JACRCT010000342.1 GCA_016218885.1 Deltaproteobacteria bacterium
GCTGCAGCGACGGCTTCTTCTGCCCGGCCGGCTGGGCCTGCTGCGGCGCGGGGACCTGCTGCCTGGGCCCGACCCAGCAGCCCGCCCAGAAGGGCACGGCCATCGGCACCAACGCCGCTCCGCCAACGCCGTTGAGCGGGACGCCGGCGAACTCCGCCGGCTCGGGCACCACGCCCCAGGCCGGCTCGTCGGACACCGATGGGTGCTCCAGCGACGCCGCAGGGTCCGCCGCCGGCGGAGAGGGGCAAATCGGGTTGGGCTACGCCTGCAGCGGCGGCAGCGGAGGACCGAGCCTGGCCGGGGTCGCGGTGATCCTCGGGGCCCTCCGCTTCCGTCGGCGGCGAGCGCGAGGCGCAGGCTCGCGGGGCGCAGCAGGAGCGGGGGTGTCCCGATGACTCCCCTGAGCAGGCGAGCGCTGCGAGGGTTCGTGACGCTGGGCGTGGCGTTGCTGCTGTCCTCGACGACAAGGGCTCAGGCCCCGGCTTTGAGCATCGACCACAGCCCTGTGCCGCGCGTTGCGCGTGGAGAGCCGACCTTCATCCGTGCGCGGGTCGTGCACCCCAAGGGTCGCGCGGTGAAGGAGATGGCGGTCTACCTGCGCCTGCCAGGCTTCAGCAGCTTCAGCCGGCTTCCCATGAAGCCCGAGGGCGGGCTCCAGGACGTCTTCGTGGCCGAGATCGCCGGCAGCATGGCGACCGCCGACTTCGACTATTACCTCGAGGCCCTCGAAGCCCGCGGCAGCGGCGTCGCTCGGGCGGGCTCCTCCGAGACGCCATTCCACGTCTTCGTCGGAACCGCTCCCGCCGCATCGACTGCGCCGGTGATCGCTCCACCACCGTCGCCCGCGCCGGTGACTGCGCCACCGCCCACCGTCCCGGCCGCACTGCCTGCCGCTCCTCTGCCTGCGTCCGCGGCCACGCCGGCGCCGACTGCGCCATCCGATGCGCCTGCGGCGGTGTCTGTCCTCCCGCCGCCCTCGGCCAGCGCTCTTGCTCCGCCGCCCTCGGCCGGTCCTGCGCCCTCGCCGCTTCCCCCGCCTGGCCCCGTCGCGACGAGCTCTCCGGCGGTGCCCGAACCCCAAGCTCCGCCAGTCTTGCCGCCGCCGCCCCCGCCGCCAGCGCCGGAGGTCGCGCCGCCGCCGGGACCGCAAGCGATGGTGGTCACGCCCGCGCCCGCTACGGAGAAGAAGCCAGAAGGCGAGGCATCGGTCGCGGCGAAGAAGAAGGCCGCCAAGGCCAAGAAGTCGTCCGCGAAGCGCTCCTCGTTCCTTCTGGGCGGCGGGGCCCGACTCTCGGTCGTGACGGACACCGACGCCCGCTGGGTGCCGGGCTTCGAGGCCCTGGTCGGCTTCGATTCCGGCACCCTCTACAACGCCGTGATGCTGCTCGTCGTGCCAGGCGACGACCTGGCCTTCGGCGCGGGAGTGCGCTTCAGCGGGGGACCGCGCGCCGGACCGCTGCGCTTCGAGTTCGGGGTCGATCTCGACGTCCTGAAGGTGAACCGCGAGGTCAACGATGTGGTGATCGAGCTCTCCGCCAACGTGCTCGGGCTTTCGTTCCGGACACCGGGGCTGCTGGTCCACGCCCGGCTGCTCTCCCTCGGGCTCGTCTGGGCGCCCTTGGAGGTCCTCCGCCCGTCGGTGGGCTCGGGGCTCGTCATCGCCTGGGACTAGCCGCCTGCGGTTGGCATCTCGCTCAACCTCTCTCCATGGCCTGAGCGGGCTCGTGCCTGCGGCCGACGCGGCAACGAGGAGGTTGAGGCTCGAACGTCCGACCTGGCCCGACTCGACGAGCTCTCTCGGCTTCGCTTGCGTGATCACGCCGCTCCGAGCGTTGGGCGACCGCTCAGGCAGTGTTTGCGACCGCTCGGCCCGACGGCTCGAGCACGCGCCTGGCAGCGCTCTACCTTGATGCCATGACGACGGAGGACCTCATGGCTCCTGCCCTCCACTCGGACCCGATGCGCCGTCCGCCCCGTTGCCCGCGCCGGCGAAGACCTCCCTCGTGGTACCCCGGACCGCGCTGCTCATCAGTCCCTTCTGTCCGAAGGATCCGGTGGGCAGCTTCGGCAAGCACGTGCTGACCCCGTCGCTCGCCCTCTCCAGCCTGGGCCGCGGTGACGCCCCGCCGCTGGTCGGTTCGCCTCTGGGACGAGAACCTGCCTAGGCCCAAGAAGCATGGGGCAACTCGGTGAGAGACCCATGATGAATCTCGGTCGAATGCTCATCCTGGGCCTGGCCGCCACCATGCCCGCGGACAATCCGACGGGGGCCCACTCCGTCCACGAGTGGAGCGCGCTCGGGCTCTCGGTGTCGCTGCGACGCCTACTGGCGAATGGGGAGTGGGACGACGCGACGCCCGCGGGGTTCCGCATCGTGGCGCTCTCGTTCCTGGCCGACGGCTGCGCCGCCCAGGCGCGTCGCGATCCCTCCAAGCAGCCAGCGGCGCGCGCGTGCATCGACCGATGCCTGAAGCTGGCGCGGCGGACGGGGCGCCAGCCGCCGCGACCGGACACCGACGACGGGCTCTGGCTGACGCACTATTCGCTGATCCTGGGCGCGGCGGACCAGCTCGGTGCCTGTGCCGATCCGGCGGGCCACGCGGCGGTGGTCTTGGCGCTGGCGCGGCGCTCGCTGCGCGATCCGACCCGCCACCTCGCGTCCTATGTCGCGGACCCCAGCCGCTGGCCGGCGGACCAGAGCGCGACCTTGGCGAGCCTGGCCCGCTACGACCGCGGGCACGGAACCCATCTCCACGAGCGTCCGGCGCGGGAGTGGCGGGAGCACGTCCTCGAGAAGGCGATGGACGAGAAGCTCGAGCTGCCCTGGTCGGAGGTGACCGGAGCCGATCGCACGGCCCGAGAGCCGCGCGGGTGTGCCCTCTCTTGGCAGACGCGCTTCCTGCAGGAATTCGACCCCGCCCTGGCGCGGCGATGGTGGTCGGCATACCGGAAGCGCTATCTGGTAGAGCGGATGGGGCTCGTCGGCTTCCGGGAGTGGGCGCCGGGACGGGACCGAGGGATGGACGCAGACTCCGGGCCCATCGTGGAGGGAGTAGGCGCGGCGGCGACCGGGCTGGGGATCGCCGCGGCGCGCGCGATGGGCGAGGACGAGCTGGCCGAGCGCATCGAGCGGACGGCGACGGTCGTCGGTGCTCTCGCCTCCGGGCTGCCAGGGGCACACGGGGCGCTGCCCGACGCTATCCGCTACCTGGGGGCGCAGCTTCGCCGGTGAGGTGCTTCAGGGCATCACCAGGTCGCAGGGCGTCCCCAGCCGCTCGCCGGAGTAGGGGCCCAGCGCCGTGTAGATCATCTTCGGGATGTCGTTGTCGATGGCGACCCAGCTCAGCGCGGTGCGCTGGCTCCCGACGATCCACTCCGCTTCGTTCTTGCTGTTGAGCGGGTGCTTCAGGCGGCCGGCGGGCGTGATCCAGATCTGCGCCGCCGAGTCCTCGATGTGATCTGTGACCTCGTAGCCCTGCATCTTGCCCTTGGTCCCGGCGTAGAAGCGGTAGTCGCTGTTGCCCTCGGGCTCACGGGCCTTGTCGACGAAGAAGTAGTTGCCGGCATCGTCGCGGGCCAGGCCCCACGGATAGCGCTGCCAGCGCGGCTTGAGGAAGCGCGCCTTCTTGAGCAGCTTCTGGCCTTCGGCCTCGGGCAGGACCTTGAGCTCGACGTCCTTGTGCGACTCGCCGCAGGTGAGGGTCAGCTTGCGCTCCTTGTAGTCGAGGTCTACCCGGTTGCCGAAGCGGGGGTCCCAGGCGCGGTAGCTGAAGGTGCGCTCCGCCCCGTTGGCGCCGCCGCCGATGATGCGCGCCTGGTGGAAGCTCTTGCCGTCTCCGACGAAGACCCGGTCCGTGTCCCAGCCCTTGGGGTACGCCAGGTACCGTCCCTTGCCATTGGTGGCCACCCGGAGATCGTCGAGCTTGGGCGCGGGGGATAGGGGCTCCTCGGTCACGTTCGGGCCCTGCTTGATGACGCCGGTGGTCGGGAGCGCTTGCACCACTGGCTCGGTCTTGGCGGGTTCGGCCTTGGCCGGATCCTGCTTGGCGGGCTCGGGCTGCGGGGCCACCACCGGTCCAGGGACGGGCTTGGCCCCGAAGAGCTCCGCCACCATCGCCGGGAGCTGATCGACGACGTCGTCGAGGCTGGCCTTGCGCAGGCGACGATTGGTGTCGCCGATCGTCTTGGCCTTCTTCACGTCCATGATCTTGAGGGTGAAGAACCAGCTCTCGGGGAGCTTGTAGAGGGTGCCGGTGATGATGCGGTCCACGCCCAGCGCTCCGCCGATCTGCGCCATGCAGTCCTCGGCGCCGCAGGAGAGCAGCTGCTTCTGGCGCTCGAAGCCCAGCAGCGTGGAGATCTCCTGCTGGGTCACGAGCTGCACGTCGGGCACGCGGCGGACCTCGGCCGCTGCCGCCTCGGAGATGGCCGCGGCCATGGGCTCGGGCAGCCCTTCGCTGGGCGGAATGGGGAGCAGGGCGATCTTGGTCGTCGGTGCCGCGCAGAGCGCGGCGGCCATCAGGAGGGCTGGGCTGAGCATGGTTCAGCTTCCTATCGCAGGCGGGATCATTGCGAACCAGGGCGGAAACGAGCATGGAGCCTACCGCGAACCGGCAGTGGGCGCAGGCTCAGGAATAGGGGCCAGGTTCCGATTCCGAATCCGGCACTGGAGACGCGCAGTATGACCGGACCTGCTGGCCAGACCAGTCCAGTCGACTGGACTGGTCTGGTCGCCAGAGCTTCCGGCTCAGTCCAAGAGGAAAGTGTAGGTGTAGGTGATCTCGGTGGCGACGCGCTCTTCGCCCTGGGTGCCGGGCTTGAAGCGGAAGCGCTTCACGGCGTCGAGCGCGGCCTCGTCGAACCCGTTGCCGCCCCCCTTGATGACCACGGCGCTGGCGACCTTCCCCTCGGCGTCGACGGTGAGCCGCAGCACCACCTGTCCTTCCAGTCCAAGCTTGCGGGCCTCCTCGGGGTAGGGCGCCTTGAAGTCCTTGTCGAGCTCGGGCAGCCGCGTGACCTTGAAGGGCGGGACGTATCGTCCGCCGGGCGGCGGAGCGTAGGGCTTCACCTCGTCGGGCTTGGGCGCCACCTTGGGCGCGGTGCCGTAGAGCGTATTGCCCACCGGCGCCGCGAACCCGCCCGCGGTGGTCGTCGAGGACATCGAGATGCCGATCATCACTGGCGCCTGAGGCTTGGCGTCGGGCGGCGGCGTGTCGTTGGGCGGAGGCGGCGCCTCCTCGTGCTTGGGCGGGGGCGGCGGCGCGTCGGGAGGAGGCGGTGGCAGCTTCACCTTGGCCACCTTCGGAGGCTCGACCTTCTTGGGCTCCTCCTTGGGCTTCTCCGGCTCGGGGGGCGGTGGCGGAGGAGGCGGAGGCTTGGCGACGACCTCGAACTCCACCGGCTTCTGGGGCTCGAAGCGGGTGGGGCTCAGCGCTGCGGCCAGGATGAGCAGGAAGACCGCGCCGTGCACCACGCCCGAGCCGATGAGGCCCAGAAGGGTGAGCAGCGGGAGCGGGACGGGCTTGGGCGGCGTGATCCGCACCGGCGGAAGCCCGCGCCAGACCTGAGGCGGACGCGGCCGGCGGGGGGCCCTCGGGGAGGGAGGGGGCGAGCGCCTGGGCTCGGCTGGCAGCGAGGTCTGCAAGGAGGCACAGGAGTCAGTTGGGAGCGGCCTGGTCCTTCTCGATGTTGATGGCGAACTTGGCGATCCCCTGACCCTTGATCACGTCGATGATGTGCACCACCGCGCCGTGGAAGGAGCTCTTGTCGGCGCTGATGATGGCCCGCGCGTCCTTGTCCTTGGCCAGGGCGTCGGCCACCTTGCGCTTGAGGTCGTCCTCGGAGCCCTCGACGCCGTCGACGTAGATCTTGGCGTCCTTGGTGAGGACGATGTTGAGCATCACCCCCACGCTCTCGCCGCCGTGGGCCGCGCGGGGGAGCTCGACCTCGATCGACTCGCGCACGATGTAGGTGGCCGTCACCATGAAGATGATGAGCAGCACGAGGGTGATGTCGACCAGCGGGGTGACGTTGATGCCGCTGATCATGTCCTCGTCATCGTTCTGGGGCGCACCCGCCATCGCTAGGCCGCCTCCTTCTTGCTTTCCTCGCGGACCGCCTTCAGGTGCCCCTGCCAGGCGTGGGAGAGCGAGGTGGCGCTGCTGTTCAGACGCTTGAGCCAGCGCATGAAGAAGTTGTAGGCGACAACCGCGGGGATGGCGACCGCCAGGCCCACCGCGGTGGCCACCAGCGCCCCGGAGATGCCGCTCATCACCGCCGTGGCCCCACCTGCCTTGGCCGCGGGAGGTGCATTGGCCAGGTCGTTGAAGGCCCGGATGATGCCCAGCACGGTGCCGAACAGGCCGATGAAGGGCGCGTTGTTGCCCAAGGTGCCCAGGATGGAGAGCCAGGACTCGTAGCGGATCTTCTCCTGGGCCATGGTGGAGGCGATCACCTCGTCGACCGACTCCGGCCCCTTGTCGGTGGCGTTGAGTGCCTCGCGCACCACGCCCGCCTCCAGGCCTCGTCGTCCCTCGACGGCCTTGCGCGCGTACTCGATGTCGCCCGCGGCCAGGCGCCGGGCCAGCTCGTCGGCCCCGGGGACGCTGTTGGTGGCGAAGAAGACGAGCCGCTCGATCATCACGGCCACCGAGATGACCGACAAGGCGATGAGGATCCACAGGACCCACTCCTCGCCGAGGAGGGTGAAGCCGTGCAGCAGGTTGGTGAGCATCGGGTATCCGTGAGGCAGGCGCGCCGGCCCGGCACGCGCCCAAATCCGCCAGAGGCGGCTGTAGGGTCAGGATGACCTTTCTGATTGTCTCGACGCTCCAAGTCAAGCGAACCGGACATCAGGAGGTTCGGTCCCAACGATGGAGCGTCAATTCGGCGAGCGTGCCCTCGTCCAAGGGCCCCTCGTCCGAGGCGGCGCAGTTCTCCTCCGCCTGTCGCGCGCTACGTATCCCTGGAATGACGCTGGAGATCTCGGTGCGAGAGAGGCAGAAGCGCAGCGCGAGCCGTGCCAGGGTGGACGCCCCGCGCGGGACCAGACCGCGCAGCTTCTCCACGCGCTCGACGGTCTGCTGTAGCCGGTCTGACCGGAAGTAGTGCCTGCGGAAGTCGTCGGCGGCGAAGCGGGTGTGGGCGGTGAGCTTGCCGGTCAGGGAGGACTCGTCGAAGGGCACCCGGGCGATGACCCCCACCCCCATCCGGCCGCAGGCAGGCAGGAGCTGGTCTTGGGGGGCCTGCTCGAAGATGTTGTAGACGACCTGCACGGCGTCCACCCGGCCGAGCTCGACGACCGCCACGCCGCTGTTGGCCTGCAGCGCGTTCAGGGAGATGCCGATGGCGCGGATCTTCCCCCGCTCCTTGAGCCGCACCATCGCCTCGTACCAGTCGTCGCGAGCGGCCCAGCCCTCGTCCCAGACGTGGAGCTGCAGCAGGTCGATCCGCTCGGCCGCGAGGTTGCGCAGCGAGAGGTCGAGGCAGCCCTCGATGTAGGCCGGGTCGTATGCCTCCTCGAGCGGCAGGCCGCGGGGCGCGGGCCAACGCCGGTTCTTGGGCGGCACCTTGGTGGCGATGGCCACCGGCCGGGTCGGATGCGCCTCGCGCAGGGCCTGGGCCACCAGCTTCTCGCTGTGGCCGTCGCCGTAGATCAGCGCGGTGTCGATGAAGGTGCAGCCCAGCTCCAGCGCCCGGCGCAAGGCGACGACCGAGGTGCGGTCATCCTGCGGCCCCCACATCCCGCCGCCAATGGCCCAGGCGCCGAAGCCGATCTCCGAGACCTCGATCCCCGTCCTGCCCAAGGGCCTGTACCGCATGTGCTCGCTCCGTCGCCTGGACAATGTGCGGATGCGCGGGAGGCCACGCAACAGGGCGAGGTGGGGGGCGCCATGGCTCAGGACCTGTCACTTGGTTCTTGTGCGTCGACGTCGACGCACTAGATTTTCCGGCGAGCCACGTCCTCGCGGGGACGCGCCCCAGCAGACCAATCAGGCGGGGAGCTGCGAGTATTGCCACGCGAAGATCACCAGCGGGGAGTTCGACTGGATCCTCTCGCGCATCGAGCAGGATGACGTGTACGCGGGGTGAGCAAAGCGCCTCAGGTCATGGGCGAGCAGGACGGAAAGAGGACAAGTTGGAAAACGTTTTCCAACTGCTCGGGGGCGTGGAGGCGTGGGCGCAGGACGGCAGTGGCTCCCGGTGTCCGAGCCGGGAGCGTGAGCGACCGGATCTGTCGGACCCGGCCCTGGCCTGTCATGTCTTCGTCAGCTCGGCGAGGTCTACCTGCGTCTTCCCGGCAGACTCGCACAGCTCATTGAGGTCCACCTGCAGCAGCTCGAGGCGAGCCTTGGCGCGCTTCGCCTCGATCTCCTCGCTGGTGTACTTCTCGCGCATCAGGTCTTCCCAGCAGTGGGTCTTCTTCATCAGCCTCCACCCTTTCTCATCTCGACTGTGCAGTCTCAGCGGGCCGCGCGTCCACACGAGCTTCGCCCCGATGAGCAGGGGGGCTGTCGAACGGAACCGGCCCTGAGCTGTGGCCGGCGGGCGAGCATGAGGAAACCGAGCAGGGCCGAGAGCAGTGCCTCGGCGGAGAAGCGGCCACCGTGAGTCGCGCAGGCGCAGCCGGAAGCAGGAGCCGCAGTCGCAGAATCCGGCTCCGCCGTGGCATCGCGTCCTTCAGGGGCGGACGAGGAGGCATCCGAGACAGGTTCGACATTGGCGTCTTCTTCGTCAGAAGCGTCAAAGCCGGCGATCGCGGATGCATCGGCCGAAACCGGGCCTGCCGATCCATCCCCCACGGTCGCGTCTTCGTCACCGATATCGGGCATCGCCGCGTCGGGTTCGCCGCCGTCCGTGGACGGTACGCCGGCATCGCAGGGGATCTCCGGCGTGGTGCACACCCCCGTCCCCCGGTCGCACACCCCCGGAGCGTGGCAAGGGTCGCTCGGAAGGCAAATGGCCAACGTGCCGATGCAGCGACCCGCCTGACAGCTGTCGGAAGAGGTGCAGGCATCGCCGTCGTCGCAGGCGGTCCCGTCGGGCAGCACTGGATTGGAGCAGCCGCCGGTCACCGGATCGCAGCCGCCGGCCTCGTGGCACTGGTCCAAGGGGAGGCACGGCGCCGCGACAGCACCCCTGCAGATGCCCGAGAGGCACGCGCTGGTCGGCGTGCAGACGTCATGGTCGTCGCAGGCGGTGCCGTCGGCGGCCGGCGAGACCGCCACGCAGTTGCCGGCAGCGCAGGCGTACTCAGCACACGGATCGCTTCCGGTGCAGGGCGTCCCGTCCGCCATTGGGGCGGAGACGCACTCGCCTGAGGCACAGGAATAGACGGTGCAGCGATCGGTCCCAAAGCACGCGGTGCCGTCTGGAAGCGGAGTTCCCGACCCCTCGCATCTCCCGTCATCGCACTCGGAAGCCGTGTGGCAGACAGGGAAGCACCAAGATCCATCAGGCGCCTTGGGGCCTCCGACACAGATGCCGGCCAGGCAATAGTCCGACCAGGTGCAATTCTCGGCGTCGAAGCAAGCGTCGCCATCGGGAACTGGTGCGCCGGCCTCGCACCGCCCCATCCGGCAGACGCCTGAGCTGATGCAGGGCTCCATATGTGGGCAGACGGTCCCATCGGCCAATGGTGGCCCTTCGACGCAGGCTGCGGTGGCCGGATCGCAGCTCCCCCAGGCGCGGCACGGCCCCGGGGCCGGGCAGCGGACCGGTCCACATGCCCCGTCCATCGGACCTCGCGCCGCCAAGCTGCAGGCCTGGCAGTCAGCAACGCCTCCGCCGCACTCTGTCTCGCAGCAGGCTCCGTCGACGCAGTAGCCGGTATCGCACTCGTCGGCTGAGGAGCACGGCATGCCGCGGGCGTGGTACTCCCACGTCTCCTGGTACTGGCTGCAGTCTCCGAGGACTACTACCAGGCGGCGGCGAGCTTCGTCGAAGGCGATGCCGCTGCTGGCCTTATCAAAAGGGCCGCCGGGCACGCCGATCCAGTTCACGCCGTCCCACTCGGACACGCGACCGCCTTGAAGGAGCAATGAGCGCCCGCGGAATCGGTCGTAGGACATGACTGCTGGCCCTGTGCCAGGCGAGTTGGCCGGCGTCTTCTGAAGCCACTGCACGCCGTCCCATTCCCAGGTGTCGCCCAGATTTTCTCTTGCCGATCCGCCGAAAAGGACGAGGACGCCGCGTGCCTCGTCGAAGGTCAGCGCAGCACTCGCCCGAGCCGGAGGCCAGATGGGCGAGGAGGGCACCTCGCTCCAGGTGGCGCCGTCCCAGGTCCAGAGATCGTTCAACAAGTGGGAGCTGTCCGATCCGCCGAAGAGGATGAGTCTCTGTCGCAAAGGATCGAAGGTCATCGCTGCTCGCGTGCGCGCCGGGGGTGACACCACGGGGATGACACGGTGCCAGGCGATTCCGTCCCATTCCCAAGTGTCGTCCAAGAGTGCCCAGCTCGCCGAGCTATAGCCACCGAAGAGAACCAGCCGGCTGCGCACCGGGTCGAAAGCCATTGAGTGGCGCATACGCGCCGGTGGTGGCGCGGAGGCGCTCAACTCGCTCCAAGTCTCGCCGTCCCAGGCCCAGAGGTCGGTGGGCCAGAACGGAGGGTAGTCACTGCACGCGCCGCCAAACAGCAGGGTGCGTTGAAGCGCCGGAGAGTAGGCGACGGCGAAATCCTGCCGCGGCTCCGGACCGTGCCAACGGGCGAGCCAGCCTGTTCCCGTCCACTCCCACAGATCCGCGGCCGGTGCATTCCAGGCGCCAACGGAGATGGTCACTACCCGCCGACGGACTCCGTCATAGAAAAGGTACCCGATACCGATTGTATTGAGCGCCGAGGTCGCGATGTGCGCGGCCCAAGCAAAGCCGTCCCAGGTCCAAACATTGGCGCCATCGCCCGAGGTGGCGAAGAGCTGGCCGGTTGTCTCGTCCAGTGTGAGGAGGCTGCCGTAGGCCGGCGCAGTTGGGGTGACGTACCTGATCCAGGCGATTCCGTCCCAGCCCCAGGTCTCAACGATCGAGGAGTTCTCCTTGTGGCCGAGGAGAACAGTGCGCGCGCTCGTCGGATGGTAGGCCATGCCGCTGGCTTGGAAAAAGACGGGACCTGGCTCCAACCGCTCCACCCAGGTTGAACCGTCCCATTCCCACGTGTCGCCCCTTCGCAAATTGGCGCCGCCACAAAGGACGAGCCGGCCGCGGGCCGAATCGAAGGCCATGCTGGGATAGGAGCGAGCTGGGGGCGAGGTTGGCGGGGTACCTTGCGTCCAGTCCGATCCGTCCCATTCCCAGGTGTCGGAGAGCTCGTGGGAAGACGCGTCCGTCCCGCCGAAAAGGACCGCGACTCCGCGTTGCTCGTCGTAAGCCAGTCCTGCCCCGGACCGGGCCGGCGGCGAGTGGAGCGGCGTCACCTGACGCCAGCGCACGCCGTCGTACTCCCACGTGTCGGCGAGCGCAGAGTTGGCGGAGGATTGCGTCGCGCCACCGAACAGCACCAGGCGATTGCGCCTCGAGTCGCGGGTCACGGCCGGATTGTAGCGAGCGGAGAGCGACGGAACCTTGGGCTCCCACGCCGCCGACTCGATGGAGGGGTCGAGCAGCACCGGGAACTCCAGGTCCGAAGCGTCGAGCTGAACAGTCAAGACGTCCTCGACCAGTGCGACCGGGGCATCCTTGCGCCTGCCGTTTCGGTCTAGGGCGAAGGGCCGCGGGATTCGCAGCCTCGACACTCCCTGGCGCGAAGCGAAGACCAGTCCTCCCTCGAAATCGACTTGCGCCAAGGCGAGCCCGTCCGTCCGCTCTACCTTGAAGGACCAGGTCACAGCCGGTTGGGGCTCGCGAATCAGAAGCAGGAGCTCGAGGCGATCCACCGTACACGCCTGCTCGTCTGCGGCTGCGCCGCGCGCTTGCTCGCAACCTACATTGACCAGGACGTCGCTGCCGTCGAAGGCCCGACGGAATGCGAGCGGGCCGGCTCCCGGCTCAAATCCGACCGGGCGCGTTCCGAGCGGGGTCAGAGTCAGGGTCTCGCTGCCGCGCCGGACGGAGAGTGGCTCATTCGCTCGGGCACCGACCCGCACGGCGAGGCCGACTGGCGCCTCCGGGTTCCGGGCCCCACCCGCGGAGCGGAGCAGGACGTTCGCCGAAGGCGCGAATAGCGCTTCCAGCCGGGGATCGGCCGCGGCCAGCCTCGCGGCTACTTGCACCGGGGAATCCTCCGGACGCTCCTGGCAGCAGAGCAAGAGCAGCGCGCCGAGTGCGCACCAAAGACGAGGTCGCATGCGGTTCGGGTTCGGAGCGTCGCACCAACCGACTGCTCTCCAGCTGTATCGCGTCATCTCCAGCCTCATGGCAGCCAAATCTTGGTGACGCGACCCCAACTGCTGAACCAGAGATTGGAGCCGTCGTAAAGCAAGTCCAAAGGCTCGCTGTTGAGGACGTGGGTGCCGACGAGGCTCCCGTCGCTCGCTCGCAGCTCGATGAGCTTGCGATCGCGGCTCGCGACCCAGATGCTGGAGCCGACGACCGCGATACACTGCGCGTCGGATCCCACGGAGAAGGTGCCGAGAATCCCGCCGTCGCTCGGCCGAACCTTGGCGACTCGAGAGTAGTCGACGACCCAGAGGTGGGTGCCGTCGAACGCCAGGTCTGAATTCCGAACGCCCACCGGGTACTCGGCGAGCACGGTTCCCGAGACGGGATCCATCTTCACGAGGCCCCCCGTGGCTTTGGCAATCCAGAGCGAGCTCGTGCTTGCCTCGTAGACGATCCCGCTTGGGTCCAGCGGCTGGTCGAGGGTTGCGATCAATGCGCCGTCGCTGAGTCGAAGCTTGGTGAGGCCACCGATGCTCCAAGTAGTCACCCACAGGAACTCGTCCTGGATAGCGGCCTGCGCGGGGCTCGAGGTGATGGAGAACGTACCGACGAGGCTGCCGTCGGCGGCGTTCAAGCAGGAGACGTCCCTGCTTCGGAAGTTCAGAACCCAGATATGGGAGCCATCGAAGGCGAGATCACTTGGCCGCTCGCCGGTTTCGAATGCCCCGACGACTACCCCGTCGCTGCTCCTCAACTTGGTCACGGTGTTCGCATCAAAGTTGGCAGCCCAGACGTACGTTCCGTCGAACTCCAATGCTGGCACCGACCCGCCGGGTGGAAGCTGATAGGAAGTCATGCACAGCCCGGACGTGCAGGCTTGTCCCAGGCTTGGTTGGCAATCGGCGTCGATGCAGCAGGTCCCCGGGACGATGCATGCGGTCCCGGCCTGGCACACCAAGAGTCCCGCCGGACAGGCGCACGTCTGAGCCTGGCAGGTCTGCCCGGCAACTCTCCCGCACTCGGCGTCCACGCAGCATCGGGTCGTCGCCAGGCAGGCGCCTCGGCAGAGCCGCTCGCCGACCGGGCACCGGCACCGCCCCGCGTGGCATTCCTGCCCTCCGCTGCAGTCGGAATCGAGGCAGCAGTCCGCGGTTGGGATGCAGTCTTCGCCGCAGAGCCGCTGCCCTGGAAAGCACTCGCACCGTCCTTGGATGCACCACTTGTGGGAGCCGCAGGCGGTGCCGTCGGTAAGGGTCTCGTTGCGGCAACCGGCGGCCCGATCGCACGAGTCCTGGGTGCAGGGGTTGTGGTCGTCGCAATCGAGCTCTGGCCCGGTCTCGCAGACGCCTGCCCGGCACGAGCTTGGCTCATGACAGAGATCGGTCCCGCAGGAGGCTCCATCCTCCCTGGCCTGGTGCTCGCAATCGCCGCGGACACAGGAGTCCGCGGTGCACGGATTCAGGTCACCGCAGCCTTCGGGGCAAGGCGGCCCCGCATCTGTGACCGGGAGCGAGGAGTCCGCCCGCCCGGCGTCCGGGTTCGAAACCGAGGCGTCGAACCCGCCGACGTCGGAGCTGATGTGGGCTTCCGTATCGCCAGCGCCTGAATCGTCCCTGGCTTGGGCATCGAGCGCGTCGAAAGCCGCGTCTGACCAAGTCCAGCCGACATCCGTGTTCGAAGAGCCCACCGCGCTATCGCGCCCGTCAGGGCCTGCATCCGGGAGTCCCGCCGGGCCGACGGGACTCAGGCACCCTGCGTCGCATAGCGCCGCGGACGCGACTACAAGCGAAGCCAGGATATGCCGGATCATGGTTACCTCGGTCGAGAATGTGCCTCACGAATAATACAGGCTGGTTATTCCCGCCTCGCGCATTCCCGACGGTCCGAAGCCACCGGTTCCGGGCAACGTTGTAGACCCATTGATAACTTCGAGCTCGCTGTTCCGGTCGCCGCGCCCCTTCTCGGCGAACAGCCGATGCCAGCTGCGTCGATCTCCGGCCGTCGAGGTCGGCTGAGTCGACCTCGAC
>JACRCT010000334.1 GCA_016218885.1 Deltaproteobacteria bacterium
CCGGCCCGCTCTACCGCGGCGGCGGGCTCTTCATGCCCATCCTCTTTGCGGTGACGGTGCTGCTGGTCGGCCCGGGCTGGTGCAGCTTCCTGTGCTACGTGGGCGCCTGGGACCTCAACGCCTCACACGCCCAACCCAAGGCGCGCGAGCTGCCCCCTTGGCGCCACGCGGTCCGAGTCGGGCTCCTCCTTTCGATCGTGGCAGCGGCGCTCTCGCTCAACGCCCTGGGCGCGCCCGTGTCGGTGGCGGCAGCGCTGGGGCTCGCCTTCGGTCTGGCAGGGGTGGCGGTGATGGTCCTCGCCTCGCGGCGGTGGGGGACCATGGCCCACTGCGTGGTCTGGTGTCCCATCGGGCTCCTCGCGACCGTGCTGGGGAGGCTCTCGCCGTTCCGCGTGCGCATCCGCTCCACCTGCGAGGAGTGCAACGTCTGCGCTACCAGCTGCCGCTACGACGCGCTGCGCCCCGTGGACATCGCCCGGCGGCGCCCCGCGCTGGGCTGCACCCTGTGCGGCGACTGCCTGTCGAGCTGCGGCCGGCGCTCGCTCGAGTACAGCTTCCCTGGGCTGAAGGCGCGCTCGGCGCGGGCGGCGTACCTCGTGCTGGTGGCGTCGCTGCACGCCGTGTTCCTGGGCGTGGCCCGAATCTGAGGCGTCGTGGTCGCTGACGGCCACCGCCGCGCCCGAGCCGCCGATGGCCCTGCTCAGTCAAAGAAGCCCGAGGGTCTTTCCGTCCTTCTTGAAGCAGGGAATGGGATTCAGGCGCTCTTCGAGGGAGCGCCCGAGGTCTCTCGCGAGGCGCTCCGGGTGTCTGCGCCGCCGCTGACCAGCAGGGCGGGCAGCAGCAGCAGCGCCGAGAGGAGGCAGGCGATCTCCCCGATGACGGCGAGCAGCCCGAAGGAGTAGAGCGCGCCGTTGCGTGAGAGCAGCAGCGAGGAGTAGCCGATCACCGTCGTGGCCGAGCAGACGGCCACCGCCGCACCCGAGCCGCCTATGGCCTGGATGAGCGAAGGCGCGTCAGGGGCGCCGAGCAGGTAGCGCCGGTAGATGTTGGTCCCGTAGTCGATGCCGATGCCGAAGGTGATGGGCAGCGCCGCGAAGTTGAGGAAGTTGATGCGCGCGCCCAGCGCCGCGGCGAAGCCCAGCATCCAGATCACCCCCACCAGCAGCGACAGGGGCACCCCGATGCCTCCCGCCCGACCGCGGAAGGAGAAGAGCGAGAGCAGCACCACCGCGGTCAGCGCCACCAGGGTGGCCACCGGGCCGTCGTGGGCGATCTCCTTGAAAACGTCCGCGAAGAGCAGCATCGAGCCCGCCATCGCCATGCCTGGGGGTTGGGGCACTGAGCGCACCTCGCGCTCCAGGCGTGCGAGGACCCGGCCGTCGCTGGTGCTGGTCCCGGACTTGGGGAACAGCAGGAGCAGCTTGCCCTCGGAGCCGTCCAGCTCCCGGAACTCGCGCCGCACGGCGTCGGGGAGGTCGGCGACGGTGAACGGACGCAGGTCTGCGGGGGGGATCCACTCGCGCACGGTGCGCCGGGTGTCCTCATCCACCAGCTCCAGCCGCCGCTCGCTGAGCTGCTCGCGGATGTGCCTGATGAGCCGGATCTTCTCGGGCTGCTGCTCGGGCACGAAGGACTGCAGGGTGAGCACGCTGCCGAGCACGAGGTCCGGGCCCCCGCGCTCGATGAGCTGGCGGTAACGGTCCGCCAGCGGCGCGACCTGGTCGGGCGAGTTGAGCAGCACCGCGATGGGGGTGAGGAAGCGTCCGAGGATCGCGTTCACCCGGCGGTTGACGTCCTGCGAGCCGCCGGGCGCGGTCGCGGCCCGGGAGCGCAGCTTGTTGATGTCGTGCTCCAAGGGGTCGCGCACGGCGGGGACCAGGGCCACCCCTGCCGCGGCGACGAGGAGCGCGGTGAGGACGATGACCGGGCGCTTGCGGAGGACGGAGAGGCGGGCGATCGAGGCGAAGGCGCGGTCGAGGCGGCTCCAACCCGCCTCACGCACGGGGAAGCGGCGCTCGAGGGCCAGGCCCAGTGGTGGCAGCCACACGAAGGTGGCCCCCCAGCACAGCACCATGCCGATTCCCCCCAGGAATCCGAACTGGGTGTATCCGCGGAAGCTGGAGACCATGAGCGCGCCGTAGGAGAGGGCGGCGGCCAGCGCGGCGATGAAGGTGGCAAGAGCGGTGGCGTGCACCGCGGTGAGCATCGCCTCCTGCGAGGGGTTGCCGCTGCGCCGCTCCTCGATGACGCGCGAGAGGAGGATGAGGCCGGAGTTGACCCCGTTGCCTACGATGATCGAGCCCAGGAAGGCGGTGCTGGCGTTCACCGAGCCGATGGCAAACCAGCCGATGGCGAAGGTGATGGCGGTGGCGACGCCCAGGGGGAAGCCGAGCACGGGCAGGCAGCCCCACCAGCGGAAGAACGCGAGCAGGAGCAGCGCCTCGGCGAAGAGGACGATGAGGCTGGAGGTGAGCAGGTCGGAGATCAGCGCGTGCTGCTCCTCGATCATCGACTGCACGTCGCCCCCGAACTCGATCTCGAGCTGGGGGAGCCCTTGGCGGGTGGCGATCTGCCGGGCGAGCTCCTGCACGCGGTCGCGGAAGGCGAGGCTCGACTCGTATCCGCTGACGCCGTGGGCCGGGTAGATGACCATCGCCAGCGAGCGGCCGTCGGCGCCGTCGTAGTAGCCGCTGGGGTGGAGCTTGAGCTGCAGGCCGCGCTCTCGGTAGCGCGCGAACAGGTCCTCGAAGCCCGGGGGCTCCTCCGGCTCCTCGAGCCCCAGGTCGAACATCGGGCTCGAGCGCTGCACCTCCCACTCGATGCGCGCCTCGATTCGTCGCGAGAGCTCGTGCAGGTCGTCGAGGTCGGCGAAGAGCAGCCTTCGGGAGAGGAAGAAGTCCTGGACCGGCCCGGGCCGGTAGTCGATGACCCGCGGCGGCTGCGGCAAGCGCGCGGCCTCCTCGGCCAACGCGTCGGCGAAGCGGTGCAGATCCTCGGACGCGGCCCCGGAGACCAGGACGGAGAGCTGGAGGTGCTCGCCCAGGCGGCGGTGCAGCTCGTCCAGCGCGACGACGCTCGGCGCGTTGCGCGGCAGCAGCTCCTCGATGGCGGAGCGCAGGTTGCGATAGAGCTGCACGGCGAAGGGCAG
>JACRCT010000335.1 GCA_016218885.1 Deltaproteobacteria bacterium
ACCTCCCTGAAGGGTGCGCGAGCGACCGTTTTGGCGGATCTGCCTGCGCTGCGCAAGGGCGCTCCTGCCGGCTCGCTCCTCCTCTTGGCAACCGAGGGCGTTCCTGACACCCTCCCGCCATGATCGTCGTCTGCGAGCCTGCGTGTGAGGGGTACGAGAACGTCGAGTTCAACGCCGCGCTGCTGGCCTCGGTGCGCCAGGCCTTCGGCGAGCCGCTGCTGTTCTTGGCCGAGCCCGCCCATATCGGGTTGGTGGCCCAGCGCGTTGCGGCCGCCGGCCTGGGAGGGGTCGCCTTTCGCCCCCTCGCCATCCGCGCGCGGTCGACCGGCATCGCCTCCCTTTTGGCCGAGGTGCGTCGCGTCCGTGAGGTGCTGGGCCTGGCGCGTGCCCGCGATGCGCGCGCGGTCCTCTTCTCGTCGACGGGCGCGGCGGGCCTCTTCGCGCTCAAGCTCCTGGCCGGCTCCCCAAACCCGCCGTGCCTGGTCGTGCCCCATGGCATCCTGGAGACGCTCGGGAGCCCCAGCGGCGATCGCTGGTTTCCCCGGGTGCTGCGCATGCGCAACCCGGTGGGCCTGCGCTACCTCGTCCTCTCCTCGTCGATCGAGCGCGAGGTGCTGCGCGAGGTTCCTTCCCTGGCAGGGGCCACCTCTGCGGCCCAGCACCCCTACCTGTTCGCCGAGCCGGCCCACTGCGTGCCCGAGGCACCGCCGATCCGCTTCGGCTCGCTGGGGACGGCCGCGCGGGGCCGCGGGCTCGCGGCGCTGGTCGAGTTGGCGCGCGACACGCTGCGCACGCGGCCTGGCAAGGCGGCGTTCGTCCACATAGGCCCAGTGCGCGAGCTCGCCCTGGTCGAGGAGGCGCGCGATGCGGTGGTCTTCCCTTCGCGAGGGTACCTGCCTCGCGAGGAGTATGAGCGGGAGATCGCCAACATCGACTACGCGCTGTTCCTGAACCCGTCCGACAGCTGCCGCTTCACGGTGAGCGGCGCCTTCCTCGACGCGGTCTCGCTGCTCAAGCCCGTGATCGCGCTGCGCAGCTCCTACTTCGAGCACTGCTTCGAGCAGCTGGGCGACATCGGCTACCTCTGCGACACCCCGGAGCAGGTCCACGAGCTGGCCCGTCAACTGTGCTCCCGCTTCCCCAAGGCCCACTACCAGGCCCAGCGGGAAGCCATGCGCGCCGGGCGCGAGATCTTCGCGCCCACGGCGGTCGGGGCTTCGCTGAGAGCGGCGTTCGCGCTCTGGGAGGCCCGTGAGGCGGCCTGACGACGAGAAGGTGGAGAGCCCCCTGCGAGGCCATCGCTCTCTTGGTTCCCTCAACGCCTTGTGCTTGCTGAGAAAAGAGGTGCATGGGCAGGGGAGGGCAAGGACGGGGGCTAGACCGGCTGGGGCCGCCTGAGGGATGGTGCGGGGCTGGCATGGCTACTCCGGTCCAAGTCGTCCTGCGAGCGCATTACCCGACCAAGCGGGTCCTGCTCGCCTCCTGCCGGACTGCGGGCGGGGGGCTCTCGCTCTTCGTGCCGACCACCAGCGACGTGCCGGCGGGTACGGCGGTGCGGCTCCAGGTGAGCTTCGGGGATGCCAAGGATCAGTTCGAGCTCGAGGGAATGGTGACCTGGCGCCGGGTGCAGGCCCGCGGGCTGGGGCTCGAGCCGGGGCTGGGCGTGGAGTTCGCTCCGCCCGAGAAGTACCGCGCGGCGCAAATGCTGGCCTTCTGTGCCGGCCGGCCGTTGGCAGCGGGCACGGCCACCGAGCGGCGGATCCCCGCGAAGCTGCCCTGCTGGGTGAGGGTGGGCCCGCACCGGATCGCCGGATTCATCCGCGATCTCTCGTCGACCGGCGCCTTCGTCAGCAGCCCGGGCTTTGCCCGGCTCTCCCAGGGCACCGAGCTTTTCATCCAGCTATCCACGGGCTGGCTCGGCTTCGGGGTGCGCCAGCTGAAGGCGCGCGTGGTGTGGAGCGGCCAGAAGAACGGCCGCTTCGGGTTCGGGGCCCGCTTCATCGAGGACTCCACCCGCACCAAGCCGGTGCTGCGGCGCTACCTGGCGACCAAGCCGCAGCGCTGACCCGTCTCGAGTCGGCGGCCGGCCGCAAAGCTCTCGGCCGGCTACGAGGCCGCGGCGCTGATCCACGAGACGCCCGGAGGCAGCGTCAGCTCCTGCAGCAGCTGCCCCACCGCCCGTGCCCTTTGAGACCAGTCGTTGGCCCGCGCGTAGGCTTGTCGGCGCTCGCGCAGGTCGGGGCGCCGCTCGGCCAGCGCGGCGCGGATGCCGTCGACGAAGGCCTCGGGGCCGCTGGCCACGTAGAGCAGCTCACAGATGCGCTCCACGTCGCTCACCGGGGTGGTGACGATGGGGGTGCCGAAGCAGAAGTACTCGTAGATCTTGATGGGGTCGGCGGCGCGCGCGACCGCCCCTTCCTTGAAGGGGATCAGGGCGACGTCGAAGCTGGCCATGGCCTTGGGCACGTCGGGGTAGGCGCGGTAGCCGGGCATCACCACGTTGGGCAGCCGCGAAAGGGCGGTGACGTCCACGCCACGGCGCACCGGGCCGACGAGCATGAACTCATGCTCCGGCAGAGCGTGCGCGGCGTGGGCGAGCAGCTCGATGTCCACCCATTCGTAGAGCGCGCCCAGGTAGCCGACGCGCCTGCGCGAACCCTTGGCATCGGGTGGACGCGACCGGGCCACGAACTCCTCGTAGCAGACGCCATTGCCCAGCACCTGCACGCGCCGGGCGCCCTTGGACTCGAGGTCCGCCCCGAGCACCGGGCTCACCGCCAGGCTCGCCGAAGCGCGCGTGAGCAGCCGGCGCTCCCAGTCCAGGAAACGGCGCAGGCGGGCGGGCTCGGAGTGCACCTGCAGGTCGTCGAGGCAGTCGTAGATCAGGTGCGCGAAGCCCACGCCCCGCAGCACGGGCTCCCAGCGCGGGGTGGAGACGATGGCCACCGGCGGGGGGTGCCCGAGCAGCGCGGCCTTGAGCCAGAGGCGCTGCGCGGCGTCGTGCGCCTGGGGCACGAAGGGGAGCCGGTCGGAGATCTTGGGCACCGAGGGCGGCATCGGCAGCACCAGGACGTCGGAGGGCGCGTCGTGCGGGTGGCGCAGGCGGCGCAGGGACTTCTTGAGCGAGGGCGGCTCGACGAAGGTGACGCTGGCGCCGATCTCGCGCAGGCCGAGGGCGAGGTAGCGGGTGCGCCCCAGCAGGGCGAAGTCCCAAGGCACGGTGGCGAAGAACCAGACGTCCAATCCGTCGAGCGTCATCGGGGCGTCACCTCGGGCTGGGGCTGGGCGGGCGAGCCGAGCGCGCCGCGGTAGGCGGCCAGGGTCTGCTCGCCGGCATGGCGCCAGGTGTACTCGCGCTGCACGCGCTCGCGCAGCTCGGGATCGCGCGGGAGCGAGAGGGCGCGCTCCACCGCGTGGCGCATGGACGCGGGGGAGGCGGGGTCGAGGTAGCACGCCTGGTCACCGAAGTACTCGCGGGTGCAACCGCGGTCGGTGGTGACGACGCGGGTCCCGGCGGCGGCGGCCTCCAGGCTGACGAGCCCGGGCGTCTCGTACCAGGCGGGCGCGACGTGGGCCTCGGCGGCGGCGTACAGGCCGAAGAGCGACTCTCGCCGTTGCGCAGGAAGGAAGAGGGTCCGCCGCCCGGCGGCGGCGCGGAGGCGGCGATGGTAGCCGCGGTGCATCGGGCCCGGATCGCCGACGATCACCAGCGGGAGGGAGAAGCCGGAGAGCGCCTGCGCAAGGGCGAGCTGGTTCTTGCGCGGCTCGATGCGCCCGGCGCTGAGGATGAATCGCGCGGGCAGACCGGGGGGGATCGGCGCCGGCGTCGATGGGGCCGGGTCAGTGGCGTTGACGACCGTTTCCAGGCGCTGGCCTCCCAGCCGGCGCAGCACCTCGGCCTCGGCGCGGGAGTTGGGCAGCAGGCATCGCGCACTCTCCGCCAAGAAGCGCATCCGCCGCATGAGCGGAAGGCGGACCTCCGGGAGCATCGCCTGGCGCCACCCGCGCCCCCGGGCGAGCAGCGCCCGCACTGCGTTCTTGGCGAGGTCGGCGGGAGTGGTGGAGAGCGCCGCGTGGAGCAGTCGCAGCGTGCCGACATAGCCGCGGCGTTCGAGCTCGTCGGTGGGCCAGTAGATCGTCGAGAGGACGAAGGGCGCGCCCTCTCGGCACAGCGCACGAGCATGGACGAGGGTGTCGAGGCGAGTGAGATGGAACAGGTGCGCCAGATCGTAGCTGCCGCGCGGAGGGGGAGCCGGCTCGCTCCAGAGCGTGACCTGGACCCCAAGCTCCTCCAGCGCGCAACGGGTGCGCAGAATCTGGGTGGCATCTCCGCCAGGCACCACGCGGAGGTCGCTGCGCACGCAGAAGAGCACCTTCAGGCTTGGACCGCGGGGACCAGGAATGGGGGACATGGGCTCGACGCTCTTGAGCGGCGACCATAGTGCCGCCTCCATCCTCTGTCGAGAGCGCGGAAAGGCCGGGACCGGAGACCACATCCGGTCGGTCTCCAGACGTTGACGTTGACGTTGACGTTGACGGCGACGGCGACGGACGGACGCGGGACGGCGACGTCTCCAAACTCCGAAGAGTGGGTAGGACAGGTCGCTTGTCGGCTCAAGCCGTTCACGTCGCCGTCGCCGTCGCCGTCAACGTCAACGTCAACGTCAACGGGACGCTCAGACCCATCTCGCTGAAGCGCTACTGGCCCGATGCCGGGGCCGAGTGAGCCGGCAGCGAGGCCACGTACACCACGTTGCGGGTGCTCTGCTTGCCCCTGTACATGGCGCGGTCGGAGTAGTTGAGGATGGAGGCCTTGTCCTGTGCGTGCTCGGGGTAGCTGGCGACGCCGATACAGACCGTCAGGGATACGGCGAGTCCCTCGCCCCCGAGGAAGCGGTGCATCTCGATGGAATGGCGGATGCGCTCGGCCACCTTCAGGGCGCCGCCGGTATCGGTGTGCCGCAGCACCACGACGTATTCGTCTCCGCCATAGCGCACGGCGGTGTCGAAGTCGCGCACGCTGGCCTTGAGCAGCCCGGCGATCTCCACCAGCAGCTTGCTGCCGGCCAGGTGGCCATGCGTGTCGTTGACGCGCTTGAAGTGATCGAGGTCGAGGAAGAGCACCGAGAACGGCGCGCCGGTCTGCTTGGAGTTGGTGATCTCCCGATCGAGCACCAGGTGCAGGTAGCGGAGGTTGTGCAGCCGCGTGAGGTCGTCGAGGTACACCAGGTCCTCGACCTCGGAGAGGCGGCGGAGGTTCTGCAGCGCGAGGGCGAGGTGCCGCGCCAGGAACTGAGCGCTGGCCCAGGCCATCGCCAAGGAGGTGGGGTCCTGTAGAAGGCAGATCCCCTGGACCTCTCCGGCGTCCTCGGCGTAGAGCGCCCGGAAGGAGCGCCCGCCGACCTCGATGTCCGAAGCCTTCCCGTCGCAGGGGCCGAGGAGGGGGAGGGCATCTCGCGCGAAGTCCTGCGCCTCGGGGTCGGCCAGCCCCTCCTGGGCGACCAGACCCAGGCGACCGTCGGGCCCGCGCGCGAGCAGCAGCGCGGAGCGCGCGCCCAGCGCCTCGACCAATGCGTTCAGAGCCATCGGGAAGAGCCGCTCGCGATCGAGGGTGGTGGCCAGCCGCTGCCCCGTCTCGAAGAGCGACAGGTGGTGGCTCAGCAGCGCGTTCTCCTTCAGGAGCTGCCGTGTGGCGATACAGCGCGAGACCGACAGCTGCAGCGACTCGGGAAGGACGGGCTTGACCAGATAGTCGGCGGCGCCGCTCTTCATCGCGCGCACCGCAGGATCGACCCGGTCGACGGCGGTGATGAGGATGACCTCGATCCCCGGGTCGCGCCGCTTGGCGTCGGCGAGCACGCCCAGCCCGTCGGTTCCGGGCAGCACGAGGTCGGTGACGACCACGTCGAAGGGGCTCTTGTCGAGCGCGGCGCTGGCCTCGGGGGCATCGCAGACGCTCACCACCTCGTGCCCTGCCTCCCCCAGGCAGTCGGAATACAGCTGGCGGGCGAGCGCGTCGTCGTCGACGATGAGGATTCGGGAAGCCATTGGAGCGGGGGACGATTGTAGCGAGGGCGCGGGCTGTGGCAACAAGCGTTCCGGTGCTAGGCTTGCGCTCCAATCATGCTCCCCGAAAGGCTCCAGGCCCGCGCGCGGCTGGCGTTGGTGTTCCGTGGCGCCTCGACCCGTTGGGCCCTGCCGGCCTCGGCGGTGCTCGAGGTCGGCGCGGCTCCTGAAGGGGCGGCCGCCTTGCGGCACGGCTTGCCGGTCGAGGACTTTGGCAAGCTGCTAGGCGAGGCGCCTTGTACTGGGCCCCAAAAGGTGACGCTGGTGCTCGATTGTGCTCCGCCCCGGGCCCTGTGCGTGGAGGCGGTGGAGGAAGTGACCGATCTCGCAGCGGCGCCGTTCTTTCGTCTTCCCGAAGGGCTTGGACCGGGAGGGCTGATCCGCGGCGCTTTGCTCCACCGAGGCAGGTTGGCGCTCGAGCTCGAACCCCAGGCTCTCGCCGATCACCAGCCAGGCTCTGCCCCGGCGCCTCGTTCGTTGCTTCCTCCCGAGGAGAGCCCTGCCCGTCCCCCGGAGCGCTCCCTGGTCTTCGAGGCGGGCGAGCTGGGGCTCATCGGAATGCCTCTGTCCCTGGTCACCGGGGTCATCCGCGCCGAATCGCCCTGCAGGGTTCCCTTCGCCGCGTTCGGGCACCGGGGGCTGGTTCATCACGAGCGCTCCATTCTCTCGGTCTTCGACCTGGCTCTGATGGCCGGGAGAGCGCAAACCAAGGCTGACCTCGCCGTCTCCTTGGACGTGTCGGGGCAAGCCCTGGCGGTCCTCACCAGCCGTGTCGTGGGGATGGTGGCGGGCTTCGCGGGTCCCTCGCTGGCGGAGCCCGGGGGCCTGCGCTGGCATACCCCGGACGGCCGAACGGCGCTGTTCCCCGAGGTCGAAGCCTGGGTTTTTCCTCGAACTTGAAGGGACTTGCTCGTTTGACATTGGCGGGAGCGCACGGGATCCATAGACGCCTTTTTTTCCCGAGTATCTACGCACGCATAAGGGGCCTGCCTCATGCCCAGGAAGCTTCTGCTTGCCGACGACAGCATCACCATCCAGAAGGTCGTCGCCATCACGCTCGCGTCGGAGGACTTCGCGATCACCGCCGTCGACAACGGCGAGGACGCGGTGGCGCGCGCGCGCGATCTCAAGCCGGACATCATTCTTGCCGACGTGGTGATGCCTCGGAAGACCGGCTACGAGGTCTGTGAGCTCGTGAAGAGCGATCCGGGGCTCAAGCACATCCCCGTGCTGCTCCTGGCCGGCACTTTCGAGGCCTTCGACGAGGGGCGAGCCCGCGCCGCCAGCGCTGACGGGCACATCCAGAAGCCCTTCGAGAGCCAGGCGCTCATCGACAAGGTCAACGGCCTGCTCGGCAAGGGGCCCGCCAGGCCCGTCGCTGCCCAGCCGGTGGCCGGGGTGGCAGCGCCGCAACCCATGGCCGCCGCCCCCCGCCCTCCCGGCCCGGTCCCCCCAGGGCCCATTCCGCCGGGCCTGCGCGTCTCCACCGGCATGCCCATCCCGGGTGTCCCGCGACCTCCGGGCCCGGGCCCCGGCGG
>JACRCT010000353.1 GCA_016218885.1 Deltaproteobacteria bacterium
GGCCGCACACCTGCGCTGACACGAATCGCGGGCTCTGGCCTTCGAAGAATTCGCCTCTTCACCGCTGCACGTTGCGCCACGTGGCGCAACTTGGGAACCGTGCGCACTGCGTCGACGTCGACGCAGTGAAGCCACCAGGCCTGGCCCGACTCCGTGAATCCCCAGGCTCGTCGCCCACGCAAGTTGCGCTACGTGGCGCAACTCGGGGACCGCGCCGCGGCGACGTCGACGCGACGCCGGCAAAGCCCAGCCCTCCATCCGTGGCAACTCACGCGCGTCGACGAAGCCGCAGACGCAGGAGGCTTTGCAACGAGGAGAGCAGCACCAAGCCGAACTCCCCTCTCCCAGGGGCGTGAACACCAGAGTTCGTGCAGGGTCTGCCACGGGACTTGGGAATCCGGGCACCCCGAGCGGAGCGCCCGCAGCTTCATTCCCGGCGCGGAGTCGTGGGCCCTCGACTTCGGCCTCGCAAGCTCGGCCTCCGCTCGGGCTGACCGGATCCCAGATTCGACTGTAGACAGGCGCCCTGAGAGATCTCGGGCTTGCAGCGAACGCCGCGCCTACCCGCATGAACTCTGGGAGCACCCGTTGGGAGAGGGGAGGGGGAGCGGGCCTTCTCCCTCCAGCCCGTCCTGCCGGCGCCCGATCCGCCATCCTCAGTAGTAGAAGATCCGGAAGCCGATCTTCCGCTCGCCTGGTGCGATCAGGACCTTGGACAAACTTGAAAGACGGAGGGGCGGCCGCCACCTTTACTGGCCGTCAGTCGGTGGCCGCCTCGGGGACCTCGGCCAGGAGCCGGGAATATTCGTTCTCTGCCAGAGGCTCGTCGAACTGGACCGCGAGCTGGCAGCGCCATGGGCCGCTGACCGAGTACGGCTTTGCGTGCACCACCTTGCCGGTCGCGCGCACCTTCGTCCGGGTGCCCCCGATCAGCATCCAGACCTCCACGGGCTCGCCCGGTTGGAAGCGGCCGATGGACAGGAGCCGCGCGCCGGTGGCGCTCAGGTCCTGGGTGATGGAGACGCGGCTCCGGGTCGGGGTGTCCAGGCGAGCCGCGAGGAACACCTCGTGGCGCGGCGCCCTTCGGCGCTCGGCGAACCCCTCCGGAGGGGCCACTGATTCCATGCAGGTCTCCCCGTGCGCTGGCGCTTGGATGCGTGGAACGCGAATGTCGGAGCGCTCCGGGCCGGAGCAAAGACCCCGGCACGGGGCCCGCCCCAAGATCGCGCCGGCGTCCCCCGAATCGAGTGAGTGCGCCTCGCGACCTCGGAGCTCTTGGGAGGCGCCCGCATGGGAGCGCAACGCCGCTCGACGAGAGGAGCGTCGCGGCTCGGTCTCGCGGCCTCGCCGCCCAGCTTGAAGCTCGGAGGAAGGTACTTTGCCAGCCGGGAGCCCGGGGGAAGGCCCCGGCCGTCTCTTGCTCGGCTATCCCTCGACGTCCGCGGCGACGTCGATCCATTGCCTGACAGCTGAAGCGGCGCACCTCAGCTCGTCTTCCGGTCGATCCACTTCGGCACCGTCGGCGGCCGCCATGCCTCCATCTGCTCCAGCAGCGCGTCGGGTTCGGCGGAGGTCAGCACCATCGCCCGATGGTCGGGGCGGACGAACCGCTCGGCGACGGCGCGGTCGAAGAGCGCCAAGAGCCCGTCATAGAAGCCATCGACGTCGAGCAGCCCGCACGGCTTCTTCTGGAACCCGAGCTGGGTCCAGGTGAGGACCTCGCAGAACTCCTCGAAGGTCCCGAACCCACCGGGCAACGCCACGAAACCGTCGGCCAGGTCGGCCATCATCGCCTTGCGCTCGTGCATCGAGCCGACGACGTGCATTCGCGTCAGCCCGGGATGGCCCAGCTCCTTGTCCATCAGCGCCTGGGGGATGACGCCGATCGCCTCCCCGCCAGCGGCGAGCATGGCGTCAGCCACCGCACCCATCAGGCCCACGTTCCCGCCCCCATAGACGACCCCGAGGCCCCGGCGGGCCAGGGCTTGCGCCAGGGCCTCGGCCGCCGCCCTGTATTCGGATCGGCCGCCGGGGCTGGAACCACAGAAGACGCACACGCGACGCATGGCCAGGGAGGATACGCGCCGGCCCTGCGCCTGTCGCCGTGCTCGGAAAACTTCAGGCCCTGCGTCGCGCTCGTCCACCTCCCATATGCAATGCGCTGGACGGCATAAAGTGCCGTTCCCAAAGTGCCAACACGGTAGGCCGAGCACACGGCCAAGCCGAGCCTGCACCGACGGCGCAGAGCTCTTGTTCGAAACGGGGAGGCCGAGCTGACCGACCGGTTGCATCAAGCGCCTGCCGGAGCTGCACCGAGCAGCTTGGCTGCGTGGATGGCCGGTGGCCGCTGCCACTACTCGGCCCTTGACTCGGTTGCGCAAATCCTTTCCCCTACCTGCCCGCTAAGCGTAGGAGTTCAAAAGTCTGCCGCTGATTCACGTCCAGTCTTCGACCGTCGTCACCCGGCAGAATGGACGCTCTCCGCCTTCGGGCGGTCGGAAGGGGAGCTCATGGCATTGAACCGGCTGTCGGAGGTCAAGGAAGCGCTCCATCAGGAGCTGAAGGGCCAGGATTCCTGGAAGATGTCGTTCCTGATGACCCGAGTGGCGTTGAGGACGGGCATCAACCTGGACGCCATCCGCCCGGAGCAGGAGCAGGACACCGCCGTCCTCGCTCGAGTGGTGCAGACCCTACAGGACATGGGCTACCGCGTTGGCCGAAGGGAGAATGAGGTCATCCGATGACGGACATCGTTTCCGCTTACTCGAAGCAGCAGAGAAGCCCCGAGGCCGCCCGCGACCTTCTGAACCAGCTCGGCAGCTCGACGCCCAAGGCCATCGTCTTCTTCGCCTCGGTCAACCACGACGGGAGGGTGCTCTCCCAGGCGCTGCGGCAGAGGTTCCCCTCGGCCGAGGTGGTCGGCTGCAGCACCTGCGGCGAGTGGACCGACGCGCAACACGGCAAGGAGGGCGTGGCGCTGCTGGCGCTGGGCGGCTCTCGGGTGAGGCGCTGTGCCGGCGCCCTGGCCAGGTTCGACGGTGGCTCGGTCGATGCGGGCATCCAGGCCGCGTCGGACGATCTCTCCAAGACGCTCGGATCGAGCCTGCGTGAGCTCGACCCCAGCTGCCACGTGGGGATCGCTCTGCTCGAAGGCGCTCACTGCAGGGAGGAGCAGGTCAACGAGTCGCTGGGCAACGCGGCGCCCCTGCTCTCGTTCGTGGGCGGCTCGGCAGGTGACAACCTCGCCTTCAAGCAAACCTACGTCTACCGCAATGGCGAGGTCTCGGGCGACGGCGCGGCCCTGCTGGTAATGGAGATGGCGACGCCCTTCAGCGTCGTCAAGGCCTGCCATTTCGCGCCCACCTCGAGGGAGCTGTGCATCACCAAGGCCATCCCCGAGAAGCGGATCATCCTCGAGTTCGACGGTCGGCCCGCGGCCCAGGTGTACGCCGAGGCGGTCGGGGTCTCTCCCGAGAAGCTGGACTTCTCGGTCTTCCTCACCAACCCGCTCGGCTTGATGATCCAGGGTAAGCCCTGGCTGCGCAGCGTCATCCGGCAGGTCGAGAGCGGGGGGCTCTTCTTCGCTTGCGGCGTCCTCGAGGGCATGCGTCTGAGCATCATGCGCGGAGACGACCTGGTGGCCGACACTCGCGAGGCGCTCGCCGCGGCCAGAAAGGACCTGGGCGGGTCCATCGGGGGCGGCCTGTTCTTCAACTGCGCCTACCGGATGCTGGAGATGGACCTCAAGAAGATCGAGGGGCCCTACCACGCCATGCTCTCCGGGTTCCCGTTGGCCGGCTTCCACACCCACGGCGAGAGCTGGCTGGGCCACATCAACCAGACCCTTACCGGGCTGGTGTTCGCGTAGCCCGCGCCGCCTTTGCCCTGGACCTGGTTCCGCCGAGCGCCGGTCGTGGGGGTCAGAACGGCGCCAGCCGCTCGAGCTGGATGCGGTCCCCGGTGTGGGGGTGCACGAACGCGATCGCCTCGGCGTGCAGCAGGAGGCGCTGATCGCCGCCGCGCCCGTAGAGCCGGTCTCCCACGATCGGCGCGCCGATCCCCAGTGCGTGCGCCGCGTGGACGCGCAGCTGGTGGGTGCGCCCCGTGCGCGGGAAGAGGGCGACCCTCGTGCGGCCCGCCGTCCGCGCCAGCACGCGCCACTCCGTGAGCGCCTCCACACCGTGCTCGGGATCGTGGATTTGGCGCGGGCGATCGTCGAGGTCGACCCGCAGCGCGAGGTCGACC
>JACRCT010000354.1 GCA_016218885.1 Deltaproteobacteria bacterium
GCCAGGCCCCGGTGAACCTCGCGGACGGGTGAGCCGAGACCAGCAGGAGCAGGAGCCCGGCGCAGGCCAGGGGAGCGAGCCCCACGGCGAGGGTTCTGGCCCCTTCGCGCATCTTCTGGATCTCCCTGGACCGCCGCTGGGCCTCCTCGGCGGCGGCGAAGGCGAACCTCGGCACCGCGCAGCGCGGGCACCTCTCCGCGGCGAGGGGCACCTCGGCGCCGCAGGCTCCGCATTCCAGGGTCCGCTCCCTTCCGCAGCCACAGCGCTGCGTCCCATGGGCGTTCTGCGCGCCGCAGGGGAAGCAGACCCAGGAGGTGAGCCCCTCGAACTCGAACGCGCCGCAGCTGGCGCACACCAATGCGCCCTTCACCTCTGCGCCGCAGTCCGGGCATCGCTCCATGCACCCTCAAGGATACGACCCGGCCCATGGGCGACGCACTCCCACCCCAAAGCCCGCCCGTCCGGCCCCTCGACCTCCGCGACCCTGACGGAGCGACCGCCATGGAGAGAGGCCCCCGGCCGCTTGTTGCAGGCCCTGCGTGGGGGACGCTAGCGTGGCGCTCGCCTGATGGCCTCCCACCGAGACACCCGCCGGCAAATTGCCGCACCTGGAGGCCACACCTATACTTCCCACCGCTCGCTCAATAGCCCTGCCGACAGGAGGCCGGACGTGCCTCAGCGCGGCTGCTGGCCGAAGAGAATCGCCATGTCTGGCCGTGCCATCGCCTGGGCTCTTTTCCTGCTCCTCCTCACGGTGGCGAGACCGGCGTCCGCCGACCCCGCGGCGGATCGCCAAGCCCTGATCCAGGCCCTGGACGACCTCGTGGCCCGGACCGCGCTCGGGTCAGCCCGAGTGGGGTTGCAGGTGGTGCGGCTCGACGACGGCCAGCTGCTGTACTCCCACAACGCCGACGACCTGCTCAACCCCGCCTCCAACGTGAAGCTCTTCACGACCGCGGCGGCGCTGGCGCGCCTCGGGACCGGCTTTCGCTTCGAGACCGAGTTCCTGGTCGACCGCCAGCCAGACCAGAGGCGCACCAATCCTCCGCGCTTCAAGAGCGGGGACATCAAGGGCCCTCTCTACGTGCGCGGCAATGCAGACCCCTCGATCACCACCGAGCGCCTGTGGAGCATGGTCAACGACCTGTGGTTCGCGGGCCTGCGCAGCGTCTCCGGAGACCTCGTCCTCGACGACACCTGGTTCGACGAGGAGCGCGTCGGCCCCGGCTTCGACCAGGAGCGGTCCGACAAGAGCTACATGGCGCCGGTGAGCGCGCTCTCGCTGGAGTCGAACGTGGTGGCGGTGCACGTCTCCTCGGGGGAGTCGGTGGGGTCCAAGGCCAACGTGGAGGTCCACCCCGACAGCCCCTTCTTCGTCATCGAGAACCGGACGCAGACCAGCCCCGAGTACGGCCTGCGGCGCCTCTTCGTGACCAGCCTGCCGATGGGCGAGAAGCAGAGGATCGTGGTCTCCGGGCGCATCCCGTTGGCGAGCAGCCCGACGACGATGTGGCGAAAGATCGATCACCCCACCTTCTTCTTCGGCAACACCCTGAAGGCGCTCCTCGAGGCGCGGGGGATCAAGATCAAGGGGCGGATCAAGCGCGCTGCGGCCCCCAAGGATGCGGTGCCCTACCTGCTCCATCAGTCGGAGACGCTGGACCAGATCCTCAAGAGGGCCAACAAGAGCTCCTCCAACTTCGTGGCGGAGACGCTGCTCAAGACCCTGGGCGCGCAGGCGGGTGGGGCGCCGGGCACCTGGTCGGCGGGCATCTCGGAGGTCGAGGACTTCCTGGCTCGGGACGTGGGCATCCCCCTGGGAACCTTCGTGATGAAGAACGGGTCGGGGCTCAACGACACCAATCGCTTCTCGGCGGCGCAGGTGTGCCGCCTGCTGCGCTTCATGTGGCAGCGCTTCCAGCTGGCGCCGGAGTTCTTGGGCTCGCTGGCCATCGCCGGCCGGGACGGGACGATCTCCACGCGCATGGAGGGCACCGACGCCGCAGGCCGGCTGCGGGCCAAGACCGGGACCCTGGAGAACGTGTCGGCGCTGTCGGGCTACGTGCTCTCGGTGGGAGGGGAGAAGCTGGTCTTCTCCCTGATGGTCAACGACTTCACCGGCCGGCTCGGGCCGGTGATCTACGGGGTGGACGCGGTGGGCATCGCCATCGCCGGCTATGGCCATCCCGGAGCGCCGGGGCAGGCCTATGCGCAGGTGTTCGGGCCCACGCGGGTGGCCGGTCCCATCGAGGAGCTCAAGGCGCGAGTGGCGACCTACGACTCCCTGGCGCGCAAGCGCGACCCCCGCAACCTCGCCTTCCTGCGGACGGCGCTGCGCTCGGAGCGGGACCCCGCGGTGCGCGTGGTGATCGCCGAGGCGATCGAGCGCACCGAACCCGAGAGCTCTGCGGGCGCCAGGCTGTTGCTGGAGAACTTCGAGGCGGGCCCGGAGGTGCTGGGTCGCCTGCGCCAGGTAGGCCGCGAGGCGGGGACCGCGACTCCAGTGCTGGGATCGCTGCTGCGGCTGGCCGGAGAGGGCAATGCCGACGCGTTGGCGCGCCTCGTCGAGGTCGCGGCCCAGGCCCGGGACGACGAAGGCCTGCGCGGCGAGCTGGTGGACCCCGTGGCGGAGATCGCGCGCAACGCTCCCGACGAGCTCATCGTGGCGATGCGCGGGGCGTCCGAGCCCTCGGCGCAGGCGGCGCTCGATCTCTTGGCCAAGAGCCTTTCGAAGGTAGTGGGCGAGCACCCGTTCGCCGCGGCGGTGAAGCGGGCAGAGGCCGCCACCGACCCCCAGCTCGCGGTCTTCGCGCGCAGCGTGGGAGAAGGTCTGGAGCTGCGGTTGGCGGCCGAGAAGGCGGCCAAGGAAGGGCAGCCATCGGTCGCCACGCCCGATGGCGGCCCAGGTGCGCTGCTTCCTCCTGCTCCTGCCCCCTCATTGCATCACCAGGCAGGCCGTCCCTGAGGTTCGGGTCAATGACGCGACGGTGTTCAGAGCCACGACCGTGAGGGAGTGATCCCGCCCTAATCCGTCCATCTGTTCTGACAGCTGCGACCGGACAACCATCGGTCCGGCGTGTGGCAGCCAATCCAGGAGCGAAACAGGGAAGACGCGTGTCGTCCCAGCGCATGGGGTTGCCGAAGGCACAGAACCCAGTCCGCGAAGGCGGACTTCGTCTGCGTAGCCGCCGGTTTCAACCGGCGGAACGGCGAAGCCCGTCGGCCTGTAATCGCCCGTTCGTTCGCGACCGCCCGCCTCTCCGCGACCGCCCGCCTCTCCGCGACCGCCCGCCTCTCCGCGACCGCCCGCCTCTCCGCGACCGCCCGCCTCTCCGCGACCGCCCGCCTCTCCGCGACCGCCCGCCTCTCCGCGACCGCC
>JACRCT010000347.1 GCA_016218885.1 Deltaproteobacteria bacterium
CGAAAGTCGGGCTAGAGTGAGCCCTCGGCATGGCACAGGAATCCTCCAAGACCAATCTCCCGCCTGACCAGCAGGGGTTGATGGAGCACGCCAAGCAGCTCGACGAGGAGCTGGCAGCCCTGCGTGCGCGTTTCGACCAGTACTTCCTGGGGCTCGATCGCAAGAACCCGGAGAAGGACCTCCAGGACTACCGCAGGCGCCTGCTCCAGCTCAAAGGCGCATTCCTGCGCAACACGTCCTTGAAGTTCCGAGTGCAGTCGCTCTGGCAGAAGTTCAGCTCCTACGAGCGGCTGTGGCTCAAGTCGCTCAGGGAGATCGAGGAGGGCACCTACTTCCGCGACCTGGCCAAGCTGCGTCGCAGGTCCCAGCGGCAGGGAGAGCGCCCGGAGGCGAAGACGAAGGAGGAGGCGGGCAAGCAGGACGCGCCGGAGCGCAAGGACTTCTTCGAGCTCGACGATGATCTCGAGGTTGATTTCATTGACGAGCCTTTGGAGGTTCCGCCAGCGCCGGTTGCTTCCGCCGCGAGCCCATGGGCCGCGCTCACCTCGCAGAAGGCCGGTCCTGGGCCGCTCTCGCCGTCGGGCAAGCCTGCCCCTCGCCAGCCGACGCCGCCACCTCCTCCCCTTCACGCGGTTGCGCCGCCGCAGCCCAGCGTTGCCAAGCCGCTGCCCCGTCAGGCTTCGAGCCCAGCAGCATCACCCGCGGGAGGCGCCCAGCCGATTCGGCGCCAGCCCTCCATTCCTCCTCTGCCGCCCTCCGGCGCGGTGGGAGGGCAGCAGCCACTCTCCCGCCCCAAGCCACCCCTGCAGCCCGCTGCTCAAACTTCACGGCCCGCCGCTGCGCTCGCGAGCTCGGGCGAAGGGCTGTCCTCGGACAAGGTGCAGCGGATCTATGACGCCTTCATCACGGCCAAGAAGCGCTGCCGGGAGAGCACCGACGGCCTCACCCTCGAGGCAGTGGAGCACAGCCTGCGCAAGCAGGTCCCGCAGCTGATGAGGGAGCACAACGCCAAGTCCGTCGACTTCAAGGTCGTGATCAAGGATGGCAAGGCCGTTCTCAAGGCCGTCCCGAAGTAGCAGGCGCCCCCACACACACCGCGAATGCTTCTCGCCGGCCTGGCACTGACCCGCCCACGGGTGGTCAGCAAGTTGCCGTGCGCATGGCCGGTGGCTACGGTTTTCGCGTTCGCGCAGTCCTTTGGCAGCTGACCCGACCGGGGGAGGACCGTAACGACGAAGAGCGGAAGAAATAAGCCATGCGGCGCGGGCCAAGGAGGGGGGCGTGGGGCGAGGGCGCAAGGGCATCGAAGCCGCGGCTATCGTCGCGATCGGTCTGGTCGCATGCGGGCGCGGTCCATCGGCACAGGTGGGAGAGGCGGAGGCGGAAGCCGCCGAGTCCGCCGCGAGCGCGCGCTCGCTCCAGTACGAGCTCGACGCGCTGGAGGCTCGGCTGCACCGGGGGCGCGCTGTGGTCAAGCTCTGGGAGGAGCTTGGGACGCGGCACCAGGGCATCAGCGAAGTGGCCTGCAAGAACGCGCAACTGCACGCCGAAGGCATGGCCGCCGCTGATCGCAAGGACAAGGCGCGGCTGGCGCGGCGCCGTCTTGCACATTCGATGGTGCCCGCGGTGGCGACCGACGCTCAGGTCACGGGCTATCGCACGACGGCAGCTCCGGCTGCGGCGACTTCCATCTCGGCGAAGGGGTCCAAGGCCGGCCAGTGAAGCAGCCGGTCGCAGGCGTCGAGAAGCGCGAGGGAGGGGAGGCGTCCTGCGGGGACGCGGCGAGGAAAGCCTCGTTGGTCGAGGGCTTTCCTCGCGGGCCATCAGGCATCACGTCCACCCGCGAGCGCAGTGCGCGGTCGCGGGCTGGACAAGCCGCTACTCCGGCTTCCAGGTCTCCCAGACAGCCTTCTTGCTCTCTGCATCGCTCGGATGGCATCCGTCGCAGGCCGTCGTCTCTTCGAGGGCTTTTCCGTCCTTGAGCAGGCCGTGGTAGCGCTCGCCGTCGTGACAGACCACGCACTCGTAGACGGGTCCCCCGGCGCCTTCCAGGTGAATCAGGTGGGCGCCCTTGGGGGCGGTGACGTAGCCGTCGATGTGCCTGAAGCCGGAGATGATCGCTCCGTTCTCGTCTGAGACGTCGAGGTGACAGCGTCCGCAGTCGTCGACGTCAGGATGGGGGGCGGGGGGCGGCATGCCATGACAGCTGGTGCAGGTCGTCCCCGCCGTGCTGGTCCATTCCGGGCTGCGCTTCGCTTCGCCGAACTTCAGCTTCGCACCGTGGCAGTAGACGCTGCACGACCCGTTCTCGTAGGAGGGGGTCACGCCCGCGGCGGCGAGGCCCTTCAACGTCACCACTGCTTCACCGCCCTGCTGCCCGTGCTCCAGGTCGGTGGCGGCGGGCACGACGTGACAGTGGTCGCACTTGATGTCGTTGTGCCAGGCGGCCGGCGCGCGGTGCTTGGAATGAGCGCCGACGCCGGGCCGAGAGCGATCGCTGGAGCCCGAGAGATCGGGCGGAGGGGCGGGGTCGTCGGCGGTGCCGTGGCACTGGCCACAGCCTTCGACGACCCCACCATCGGCCACGCCACTATCGGCGACCCCGGCGTCAGCGGTACTGGCGTCCGCCGGGGCTGACCCGACATCTGCGGCAGCGTCGAGGCCCGCTCCGGCGTCTGCGCCGGGGACAACCGGGTCTTCTGAACATGCCAGAAGGGCCGCGAGGGCCACGCTGCTGGTGAGTGCTAGTCGGGTCACGGGGTGGCGTCCTTACTTGAAGAGTACGAAATGCATCTCGACGGGGACGCTCTCGTTCACGTGGTCAGCTGCATCCAGCACCGCGATGTGGCCGAAGATGGTGCCCAGAGTGGCCGGGTCGTCATTCACTGGGAATGTCTTGGGGTCGCTCCCGGCCGGGAACTTGGACGCCACCGAGGCTGCGACGTCCTCTCGGTCGATCTCGATGATGATCTCGCCCTTGCGCGACTCGGCGTCGATGATCTTGATGCCGCGGTGAGGGCACAGCCCCAGCCCCAGCGCATATTCCAGGTTCATGTCCAGGGCCGGGTCCCACGTCAGCCAGGACAGCATGCGCTTGACCCCGCCGGGGTTCGTGACCATGCCGCGCACGTCGATCTCCACGCTCTGCCAGTTCGGCGGCACGCTGACGAGCGGCCGGGGGTCGTACTCGATCTCCGGGACGAGGGCCGTGTTGGCCACGACCACGAGCTGCTCGCTGGTGACCTCGGTGTTGCCCGCGGCATCGACGACGCTCAGCTTCACCTTGCGAAGCCCGTCCTCGGTCTTGGTGGTGTCCCACCACAGGCTGGTGGCGGCGCCGGCGATCTCGGCGACGACGGCGTCATCCGCCAGGAGCTGGATCTTGGCCAAGTGGGCGTCTGCGACCGTGAACTCCACCTTCGCGGTCTTCTTCAAGATGCTCAGCCGCTCCAGCTGCAGGCTGACCACGGGCTTGGCGTTGTCCAGCACCAGGGTCCGGGTGGCGGAGTCGGCCGTCAGGTCGGCGGAGTGCGCGCGAGCCTTGAAGACGAGCGAGCCGTCGGCGAAGCCAGCGGTCGGCAGGGCGATGGTCACGGGCGAGGCCGTGGTCACGTTGGTCGTGGCCGCGACCGCGTCGCCGGCCAGAA
>JACRCT010000348.1 GCA_016218885.1 Deltaproteobacteria bacterium
AGCTCGTCCCAGACGCCGCGTAGACCTGCTCCTACCTGGCAGGCGCCGGTATCTGGCGGGGCTGGCAGACAGTGGACCGATTCCCTTTGGGGGGCTGCTTACGGTCCGCCCATGAGACGTGCCAGAGCGAGCAGGCTGGCGCGGAAGACGTGGCCCTCTTGGTGGCAGCGAGAGCGGTGGATGACGATCTCCGGGCGCCCGTCCGACTTCTCACCCAACCCGACGGACACGGTCCCCGCCTCGGCCAGCGCGGCACCAGGGGCCACCGAGAGCAACCGCGAGCCCACGCACAAATCAGCCAGCCCCGCGGGAGCTTCGGTCGACGACGCCACGAAGACCACCGTCCCCGGGTCCGCGGTCTTCGGCAGCTTGGCGGGAGCCACCTGGCTGGCGCTCAGCCCCAGCAGCTCCAGCGCACGGGTCAGCGAGCCGGCTTCGCTGGAGTCTCCCACCACCAACACCTTCACGGCCTTGCCTTCGAGGCTCGTGTCGTAGGCGATGATCTTCTTGAGCAGCGCCGCTTGGAGATTGGTGGGCAGTCCGCCGCCGAGAGCACGGGGGGCAGCGAGAATCAACGCCACCATGGCGACGAGCCCCCCGACGATGCTCGCGGTTCGCTTCATCGGCCGCCTCTCAAGTCCGGAAGGTGGACGTCGCCTGGGCCACGCCTTGTACGACCTGGTCGAGGCCCTGCATTGCGTCCTCCACGCCACGTAACCGCTCGACGGTGAAGTCCATCTGTCGCAACAGCTCGCTCATCGAGGTCGAGAGCAGGTCGATGCCCTGGTCCTGCTCGCGGACCCTGGCGGCGATGCGCCGCACGGCCTCGGCGCTTCCTCGCACCAGCACCGTGACCTCCCGTAGCCGCTCGCTGGACTGCTGCATCTGCGTCAGCCCGCCTTCGACCCGCCCCAGGCCCGCCTCCGTCGCATCCACCACCGAGCGCGCCGCCCCCAAGAGCTCGGAGAGCACCGCCTGGATCTGCTTGGTGCTGGCGATGGACTGGTCGGCGAGCTCGTTGATGCTGCGGGCGATGACCGCGAATCCTCGGCCCTGGTCTCCGGCTCGCGCGGCCTCGATGGCTGCATTGAGGGCGAGGAGCTGTGACTGGTCGGCCAGCTCGCGCACCGTGGCAGTGATCGTCTCGGCTTCGGTCAGCCGCTCCCCCAGCCCCGACACCTTTCGGGCAATCTCCTGAACCTGCGAGCGGATATCGCTGAGCCCGGCGAGGCTGTCGGCGATGAACGCCTCCCCCTGCCGGCCAGTCTCATCGGCGCGCTCCGCGACATCGAGCACTGCCTGGGCCTCGGTCGCGGCCTCCATCGAGGCTTCCTTGATCTGCTGCGCCGAGGACTGCGCCCGCTGGAGGGACTCGGCCTGCCGCTGGATGGCCGCGCCGTGATCCGCGTTGGTGGCAGAAAGGCGCGCCACGGAGGCGGTGAGCGTGGAAGACGAACCCTGCAGGGTCGAGGTCGTGTGCCGCAAGGTCTTCAGCATCCGCGCGAAGGAGGTCGAGAGCCGATTGACCTCGTCGTGCGAGCGGTCGACCGCAGCGTCGGGTTCGCGGGCCCCCAGGCTGGCCTCCGCCGAGCGAATGTCACCGGCAGAGAGCAGCAGCGCCACGTCGGTCATCCGGCGCAGCGGCCGGGAGAGCACGGCCCCGATAGCGAAGGCGGCGGCGGCTCCGGTGATGAAGACGCCGAAGGCCAGCAAGCCCACGAGCATCCGGTTGCGGTGCTGGTCCCTGGCGAGCTCGGTGGTGGAAAAGCCCGCCTGCACCAACCCGCGCTGGCCGCCCGCCGTCGTCAACGGGATCTGCACGCGCAGCTGGCCCTTCTCCACCCAGACCCGCGCCACCGCGACGCCCTTGCCCGAGCTCACCTCCGGCATGGGCAGCGGCAGCGGGATCTCCTTGGTGGGCCAGCTGGCCAGCAGCCGCCCGTCCGAATAGCGCACACCGCCGTAGATCGCCCCCGGAGAGCGCTCCAGGCCCGCCAATTGGGCGGCGACATGGCCGGGATCGTCGAAGTCCAGGCCCGGGGCGACGGCGTTGGCCAGGATGATGGCCACCGCCTCGGCGCGGCGCTCAGCCCACATCTGGGCGCTGGCGTTGACCTGCGGCGGGATCACCGCCATCAGGGCCGCCGCCACCAAGGCCAGAAGCCCGGCGACCAGCGCCGAAAGCTTGGTTCGCAGCGTGAAACGCCCTGGCCAGTTCATGACTCGCCTGCTCCGCGCCACAAGGGGTCGGTCCACCGCGCTCCGAGCTCAGCTCTCGGGTCGACTGGGCACACCCTGGCGCACGAGCCAAGCAGACTGCCAAGGACCCTGGAGTCAATCAAGGATGCTGTGGCCATCGACGTCTCGGCAGTCACGCGACTCCTCGAGAGAATGCCTTCCCTGCTGCCTGGACCAGAGCTGCAGAGCCTAGTGCTCGTAGCCAATTCGCAGGCAGAGCTCCCTTCCCAGCCCAGGAAGCGGCGCGACCGTGCTGTCATAGGCCGGCAGGTACCGATAGTCCTGGCCCAGGATGTTGGAGACCCCGGCGCCCACCGAGAGGCCTTGAATGGGCACCCCGCGGTAATGGACGAAGACGTCCCAAAGGACGACGGGCGGGCTGCTCTCATACGCTGGACTGCCCAGCGCAACGTTGCCGTCTTCGTCAAGACCAGAGACGGAGTAGCGGGTGTAGTAGCGGCTGCCCAAGCCGACCACCGTGGTCGACAGGGTGAGCTTCGGCAGGATCTCCATCCGGCCGTCGAGCACGAGCTTGTGGTTGGGGAACGAGAGCAACGCCCCCGTGTCGCCCGGGACTTCATAGGCCGCAACACGATTCACACCCTGCGCCGTGTAGAAGGAGTAGCCCAGCGAGACATCCAAGCGCTCGTGGCGGTACCGCACCAGCGCCTCGAGGCCCGTCGACCCTGTCTGCGTGTCGTTGTAGTACTGCTCGGCCTGGGTGGCGGGATCGACCCCGTAGACGATCGGGTCCGTCAGCCGCATGTGGAAGCCGCTCAGGGAGAAGAAGACTCGATTTGCCAGCAGGTATCCGACCTCCACCTCGTAGGACCAGGTCCTCTCGGGCTTGATCTCCGGGTTGATGGAGATGTTCTCGATGCCGGGAGCCTTGAAGGCGCCCGCCACCAGGGCCTTGGCGTGGAAGCTGCCCAGGACTCGGGTCAGACCAACTCGCGGCACGAAGGAGTTGCCGTAGCTGCTGTGGTGCTCGAACCGCGCTCCGGCAGTGATGTCGGCGATCGGGTTCTCGAAGCCGACCTGAGCGAACCCCGCGACGTTGTTGTACTCGACCGACGGCTTGCCCGAGTAGCTGTAGTTGAGCCCGATGTCCCCCAAGGCCGGGTCGTTGAGATTGGCGCGATCCAGATAGCCGACCCCCCCGGCCAGGACCTTCAGCCCCTTCAGCAGCTCCCAAGACAGGGTCAGGCTTCCCTCGTAGCGAATCGCGGTCTTGTCCAGGTACATGGCGTCCCGAATCTCCGGGTCCTCTTCAGTCACCCGCCACGGCAGCTGCCGCTTGTAGCGAAAGGCCGGGGTGAGCTTCATCCCCTCGGTCAGCTGCGCGTCGTAGCTCACGTTGAGGTAGTAACCCGTGGAGGTCATCTTCGCCGCCCGCGGGAGAGAGACCCCGAAAGCGGTGCGGTCCTGCTGCCGGAAGTCGCCGAAGAGGAACCCGACCGTCAAACCCCTGAGTCCGACGTTGAGGTTGACCATCGCGGGATTGAGGGAGGAGCTCTCCGCCATCGAGAATCGGGTACCGTAGTAGTCCTCGAACTCTCCCGAGCTGCGGACGGCTTCCCCGAGGAAGGCTGAAGCAGCGACGGTCAACCCCAGCGTCTCCCAGGACTCGCCCAGGCTCAGGCTCAGGTTGCGCCGGCTGACCTCCTTGCCCTGCACGCCGAGCGTGAAGTAGGCGGAGGCACCCTTGATCTGGTTGCCGCGACGGGTGATGACGTTGATGACGCCCAGCTCGGCGAACCCGCCGTACACCGCCGAGCCTGGACCCCGGACAATCTCGATCCGCTCGATCTGATCGAGCGCCATCTCGTTTCCGAACTGGGTGAGCAGGTAGAGGAGCTCGTTGATCTCGTGGCCATCGATCTGCAGAAGGATCTTTCCTTCGTATCCCCACATCCCGCGGAAGCCCAAGCCGATCGCTCCTTCGACATCCTCGCCGAAGGCAAAGCCGGGAACGCGGTGAAGCACGTCCACCAGGTCTCGAGCGCCCGAAGAGAGTATCTCTTCACGGGTAACGACGGTCATGATGCCCGCCGTGCTCCTCTGTGCGTTCTCGGTGCGCGTCGCCGAGGTGACCGTGCTGTTGAGCAGCTCTTCCAGAGAGAGCTTGTCCAGGCTTTCCAGCGTGTGGACCAGGTCGTCCTCTCGCGCCTGGCCCGGGGGCGACACGCTGGTCGGCGTGGACTCCGGCGCTTGAGCCGGAGGAGAGGATGGAGCCGCTTGCGGCTCTTGCGCAGGCGAGGAAGGCACAACCCGCTGCTCTTGCTCCTGTGCCTGAACCGGCGCACCCACGCACAAGAGGACCAGCACAGTCGCCAGTAACTCCGCCCACAGACATCGCCGCTCCATCGAACCCCCAATATCTCGTCTTGAACAGTCTGGACGGAGAATTGCAGCCTGCTTGTGTTTTCGCAAGCCGGGGTCCACGAGCCCCAGCCACTGGCACCCAGGGGGGTCCGGCATTGCGAGAAGACCGGTGCCGCGTGGACGGCCGGCAGCCTGCGATCACTCGCCGGAAGAGCGGCGTCTCCCAGACCACCTCCAGCACCGGAACCGGTCCTCTCCAGCACGTGAGTCGCGAGCCTCGGCAGGCAAGCGAAGCAGCCCTTCGTCGGCTGCCTGCCGCGGGAGCTCCCACGCCGCGCCGGACGAAGGCTTCGTGGAGCGACTCGAGACCGGTGAGGGAGCTTCCTGGGACCGATCAGCCCTTGTCCAATGCCCGTGCGCAGACCTCCGGCAGATCCTCCACCCGCTGCGCGAAATGAGTCGCCCCCAGCGCTTCGAGCTCGGCCCGGCCCGCCTTCCCCCACAGCACGCCGACGAACGCGTAGCCGCCGTTGAGGGCCGTCTGCGCATCGATGGTGCTGTCGCCGATGTAGACGACGCGCTCGACCCCCGTCATCTGCGAAAGCGCAAGCCTGCAGCCCTCGGGATCGGGCTTGCGCGAAGGCACGTCGCCGCCGCCGATCACCGGTGACACCAATGCCCCCAGCCCCAGCGCCTCGACCAGCTTGCGCGCAGCAGGCCCCGGCTTGTTGGTCACCACCGCCCGCGCTCCGGGAAGCCGCACGAGGGCCTCGGGGATCCCGGGGAAAGGCTTCGTGTGTTCGAGGCAGTGCCGCGCGTAGTGGTCGCGCCACAGAGCCAGCGCCTTCTCCACCAGGTCCGCGTTCTCGGGGCCCATCGTCCGCTCGAGGAGCCGCAGTGCTCCTTCGCCTACGAACCCGTAGATCTCCTGCTCCGGCCGCGGCGCAAGGCCCAGCGCTTGACGTGCGTAGTTGGCGCTGCGGGCGATGTCCTCGAAGCTGTCGAGGAGCGTTCCGTCGAGGTCGAACAGGTAGGCGTCCATGGGCTCGCCGCCCCTTCTACCAGAACCGCATTCGAGCCGCCGCCGTCGGCCTTAGGGCCGCTCGCCGCGACGCGGATGCTATGGTTCGACCGGCCCGTTCACCCTGGGAGCCAAGCACATGGATCACCGGCTGCGCTCCGGCGCGATCTGCGTCCGACGAACCGATCCCGAGACGAGCCTCGTGCTGGTCGAGCAGCACGGAAGCAAGGCGTTCCTCGCCGTCCGCCGCGGCGACGAGGGTCCTCCGCTCGAGGTCGAGGCGAGCGAGCTGGAGGCCACCGGCTCCGATGCGGCGAGCGCCCGCGTCCTCCAGCTGCGCTGGCGCACCTCCGCCGCGGCGGCCCCCCTCGTCCCCACCGAGCGGGTTCGCTCCGCCATGGTCCTCTGCGCAGGCCTGGGCACCCGCCTGCGACCGCTGACCAACCTCTTCCCCAAGCCCGCCCTGCCCTTCTTCGACGGCCCCCTCGTCCGCTACAGCTTCGCGCTGTTGCGGGGCGCCGGCGTCGAGCGCGTGGTCATCAACACCCATCACCTTCCCCAGGTGATGGAGCAGGTCGCCGCCCGCGAAGCCGAGCGGATGGGCCTCTCCCTCGCGGTCTCCCACGAGCCGGTCATCCAGGGCACCGGCGGCGGCGTCCGCGAGGCGCGTCGGCTCCTCGGGAGCGAGCCCTTCCTGCTCCTCAATGGCGATGCGTTCATGTCGCTCGACCTGCGCTCGCTCATCGGAGCACACCGCTCCAGCGGCGCTGCGGCGACCATGGCGGTCGTGCCCATGCCCCCTGCGGAGAAGTTCGCCCCGGTGGAGGCCACGCCCGGAGGCGAGGTGCGGCGCATCGCCGGCATCGGCGATGACCAGGCGTCGGCCGAGCTGAAGCCCTGGCACTTCATCGGCGCGCACGTCATCGAGCCCTCGGTCTTCGACTTCATCCCCGCGAACGACGAGCAGGACATCAACCGCACCGTCTACCTCGCCATGGTACGCGCCGGCCTTCCCGTGCGAGTCTGCCCGGTGGCCCTGGGAGCATGGGCCGATCTCGGTACGCCCCGCAGGTACCTGGCGGCGTGCGAGGAGATCTTGACCGGCCTGTGCGACCTCACCCCGCTCGGCGGGTCCGCTCCCCTCCCCCACGACGCGCTGGAGCGTCTGCGCCAGCTCAGGGGCCGACGCTGGATACACCCGGATGCCCGGGTCGGCGGCATCGTGTCCGATTGGGCGGTGGTCTGCGCCGGCGCCGAGGTGGGAAGGAACGCGCACCTGACTCGGGCCGCGGTGCTGCCGGGTACGCGCGTCTCCGAATTCGAGATCATCGAGGACGCGATCGCCTGCGGCGAGCTCAGGTTGCATGCGTCTCCCTGAGGACTCTGCGGCACCCGTGGAGGTTCACCCAGCCATCATGCGACTCCTCTCCGCCGTAGCCGCCCTCGTTGCTCTCCTGGCATCCGTCTGCGCGACGGCTCCCGCCCGCGCCGAGGATTTCCGCGCCGAGCAGATGAAGTTCCCGCGCGTCCGGAAGGCCTCGACGGCGAAGGGCGCCACGGTCAAGGCCCTCTTCAAGGACAAGCAGCTCGCCTGGCCGCCCTCCGGCGTGCTGGTGCGGGTCTTCAAGGAGGAGGCAATCCTCGAGCTGTGGGGCAGGCAGAAGGATGGCGGCTACGTGCTGGTCAAGGAATACCCGGTCTGCGCCAGCTCCGGCGTGCCGGGCCCCAAGCGCCGCGAGGGCGATCTGCAGGTGCCGGAGGGCTTCTACGCCGTCAACCACTTCAACCCCTGGAGCAACTACCACCTGGCGCTGGGCGTGAGCTATCCGAACACCTCGGATCGCGTCCTCGGCGGCAAGGGGCCTCTGGGCGGGCAGATCTACATCCACGGAAAGTGCGTGACGATCGGCTGCATCCCCATCGAGGACGAGGCCATCGAGGAGGTGTACCTCGCCGTCCTCGAGGCCCGCGCCGCCGGCCAGATGGAAGTCCCCATACACCTGTTTCCCACGCACCTGACCGAAGCGGCCCTGAAGCGCCTGGCGCAGGAGCACGGACAGGCAGAAGCGCTGCTCGCCTTCTGGGCCAACTTGAAAGAAGGGTACGACCTCTTCGAGAAGGACCACCGCCTGCCCACCATCAACGTGGACCGAAAGGGCCGCTACCGATTCGCCCCACGCTGAGCTTCAGGCTCGCCTGAGGATGGAAGTGATCCGGGACAGGCAAGTAGCAGCGGGAGTTCGAATCACCGGGAGGCATGGACCTGCCCGCGCGAATCGAAGCCGCCGTCGAAAGGGTGATCGGGTTGGCGAGCACGAGCTCGCCCAGCGGCCAAGAGGCATGGCCTCGCCTGGGTGGCTGAGCGAGGAGGGAGAGAGCGCGCGGCCGCGTGGCGACCTCACAGCGGTACAATGCCGCTGGACTAAGGACCGGAGACCGGCGTCGTCGTGACTCTTCCCACCTCGAAGCACAGCTCCCCTCACCAGGTTTGCCCCACTCACCGATGAGCAACCCCATCCTCGGCATCGACTTCGGGACCACCAACACCTCGGCTGCCTTCTTCGACAAGCAGGGCAGATTGCGGGTCGTACCGGTGAAGGGCAAGAGCGCGCTCCTCCCCTCGGTCGTGTGGTTCCACGCCGCAGGCCGGGCGCTGGTGGGCCACGCCGCGCGCACGCAGATCATCGATGACCCCCGGCACGCCATCTTCGAGAGCAAGCGCTTCCTCGGGCGGCGCTTCAACTCCGAGTTCGTGGCCAAGCATCGCGACCGCTTCGCCTTCGACGTGGTCGAGGGACCCGACGGCTACTGCGCGGTGCTGGCGTACGAGCACGTC